>CAZUYY010000105.1:6539-7823 GCA_964624935.1 uncultured Prolixibacteraceae bacterium | reverse complement strand
AAAACTGTAATTATTGGTAATCTGGCAAAAAAGTTAAAAGAACAGGGGAAAAAAGTCCTGGTCCTGAATTATTCAGGTGCCTCAATGCAAAAAAACAATATCCGGGACTTTGGTAAGCCGGAAATTAATTTGCCTGATAACATTCAAGGATCCTTCACACAACAAAACCGCTTTTCTTTTATCAATCGTATCTTAGGTTATCCTGATAACCGGATCAATTTTACTGGTTCTTTCCTGGACCCTCCGGAAAATTACCTGAGCAAGGAGGAATACCAGGAGTACAACTTTTCTGAGACGTTTTATCAGGTTATTAATTATGAAGAAATTATGGAGCAGAATGGCTTCAGTATTTCCTATATGCCTGATTTTATTCTCATCGAGTTGCCCCCAATCCTGTATTATTCTTACCCGATGAACCTGGTTTCAAATTCAGATCTTCTGATCCTGATCTGTCGGTCGAACAGAACCTGGACAGAAGCTGAACAGGAAGCCCTGACTTCATTAATAAAACTGAATGAGCAGGAAACACACTATATTTTAAATGGGGTGGGGCTTGCTGAAATTGAATCGATCCTGGGCAATTTACCTAAAAAAAGAAGCTGGATTCGCCGGAAAGTAAAAAACCAGCTTAATTCAATCTCCCATTGAAAAAAAAACTAAATAAAATAATTTACGAAGATAACTTCCTTTCACTGGCAGGAAATCTGATAAATGCAATTTTTGGTTTCGCTGTATTTGCCCTGATTGCCCGTAGTTATTCCATTTCTGTTTTTGGACAATGGGTACTGTTTATTTCATCCGGAACATTTATAGAGATGTTCCGGTTTGGGATTACCAATACTGCAATTGTCCGTTATTTGTCCGGAGTCGGACAGGAAGAACGTTATCAGTTCATCGGCTCTAATTGGTTGATTGGCCTGGCAGCCACAATAATAATTTCAATCATCCTTATCGGTTGCAACATTGCCTTTGCCGACCCGATCCGGCATGCAGGTTATGAGTTGTTTTTCAAATGGTACCCCTTTCTTGCATTCATCAATTTGCCTTTTAATACTGCCTTGGTCATCATGCAGGCTGATCGCCTCTTTGGAAAAATATTCCTGATCAGGGCCATTAACAGCATGGGATTTTTCCTGGTTGTTCTTCTTGATTTTTTATTTCTGAAAATGAAGTTGCAGCAACTGGTATGGGCGATGTTGGCCATCAATAGCATTGCCTCCGCAATGTGTATGTATTCCGGTTGGGATGGCCTAAGGTATCTCAGCAAAGCAACAAAAAGGACAA
>CAZUYY010000105.1:0-6529 GCA_964624935.1 uncultured Prolixibacteraceae bacterium | reverse complement strand
GACAACGAGGTTACTGCTCAATTTCGGCAAATACACAACTTTTACCCTCATCGGAACTAATTTACTCCGGAGTGCCGATACCCTTATTATCAGTCTGAGCCCGCTGGGTTCGGCAGCGGTAGCCTTGTACAGCGTCCCGATGAAACTGACCGAACTGCAACAAATACCTTTGCGAAGTTTCGTTGCAACTGCCTTCCCGAAGATGTCGAAAGCCAGTATTCTCGGAAAATATGAGGAAGTCAGGGACCTCTTCTATACTTACTCCGGAGCGATCAGCTACTTGTTTATCTTTATCAGCATCTTCACCTTTGTTTTTGCCGATTTGTTTGTTCTTATTCTTGGAGGAAAACAATACCTTGGAATTGATCCTGTCACCGGTTTTAATACGGCTACCATTGTACGGATCTTTTCGGTTTACGGGCTGTTATTGCCCATCGACAGAATGACCGGTATCGGTCTCGATAGCATTAATAAGCCAAATATTAATGCCTTAAAGGTTTTATATATGGTAGTGGCAAACATTTTAGGCGATTTTATTGCTGTTTTTACTTTCCGGTCGCTTAATCTTGTCGCCGTTGGATCCATATTGTTTACCATTCTTGGTGTCTGGGTCGGATTTTATTATCTGAGTAAAGAATTGTCGTTGAAATATTTTCATATTTTTACAAAGGGCATCGACTTTTACAAATCGATCTATCTTAAACTTAAAAAAAACGAAAACTAAGAAACAGTATGATTTTTTATTATGATAATTACTGATCCATTGTGAATAATATAAATCCTTTTGTCCATAACACGGGTGCAGATCGTTTGCGATCGCCTTATTTTGTGATCCTTCTTGTCCTTTTGATCGTGGTATTGGCATGGATCATGAGCCAGGGAGGATTGATTGCAGGGCTGGGATTGATAATAATTCCTTTTCTTTTTATCTATCTCTTTCTTTTATTTAAAAATCCTATTCTGGGATTTTATTCTGGCATTGTTTTCGGGTTTATCTTACTTGGAATTGGCCGGTACGTCGGTGATATTCCTATTGGCCTTGCAATGGATGGAATCCTTCTTATAACATATATTGCACTTATTTTTAACAGGTTCAGAGAAAGAGTCGACTGGTCTCCGGCAAAAAAAGATGTCACATTACTGGCCGCGATATGGTTTGGTTATTCAATGTTTCAGCTGGTGAATCCGGAGGCCAAAAGTTTTGCTGCCTGGTTTTCCGGAAGGGGAATGGGGCTGTACATGATGATGTTAGTACCATTGACTTTACTTTTGATTGATACAAACCGGAAAATGGATACAATCCTTTACATCTGGGGAATTCTTTCTTTACTGGTGACCTTTAAAGCCATAATGCAGATTCATTTGGGGGTGGATCCGTGGGAGAAAGCATGGCTGAATGCCGGGAATGCAAAAACTCATATCATATTCGGAAAACTCAGGGCTTTTTCTTTTCTGAGTGATGCAGGGCAGTTTGGGGCTAACCAGGGTTATTCTGCTGTAGTAGCGTTTATTATTTCACTTTCTCAAAAAGAATGGCGGAAAAAGTTGTTCTTCATCCTGGTCGCAGTTTTTGGCATCTATGGATTGGTTATTTCAGGGACCAGGGGTGCATTGAGTGTTCCCATGGCCGGTTTTGCCATGTTTTTTCTTTTAAGAAAGAACAAGGTGATGTTGATTGCAGGGGCTGTAATCCTGGTTGGCGTCTTTGTTTTTTTCAAATACACTACCATTGGACAAAATAATGCAGAAATCCGCAGAATGAGATCGGCCTTCGATCCCAATGACCCTTCCTTCCAAGTAAGGCTTGCAAATCAACGGAAACTCAGGAATTACCTGGCCACCCGGCCTTTTGGCGGCGGCATTGGCCATGGCGGAGTGAAAGCACAACGCTATCTGCCGAATGCATTTTTATCAAGCGTAGCTACCGACAGCGGATATGTACTTGTATGGGTAGAACAGGGCATCGTCGGACTGGTTTTGCATCTGTTTATTCTTTTTTATATTCTGATTAAATCATCCTTCAGGATCATGTTCAGGATCCGCGACCCGGTGTTGAAAATGAAAATGGCCGCCCTGGCATCCGGCATGTTCGGGATCATGGTGGCAAATTATGGAAACGCAGTGTTGAGCCAGATGCCTACCAGTATTCTGATTTATACTTCCATGGCATTGCTGATGAATACGGAAATCTTTGATATTAAAAACCAAAATTTGTCAATACATATATAGAAAACTTATGAAAGACAGAGATTTTATTATCACCGGACTTCAACCCTGGGATATTCCCATCGGTTCAAATGCAATTGATATTGCCAGAGAGTTTGCATGCGGGAACAAAGTACTATACGTAAACAGCGCCCTGGATCAGATGACCGTTCACCGCAATGAACCGAAGCCGGAAATACAATACAGAATGGATGTCCTGAAAAAGAAAAAAAATACGCTCAGGCAGATTACGGATTCCTTATGGGTACTGGATTTCCCATTTTCAGTATGGTCGGTTAACGAATTACCCGATGGGGTCATGTTTGATTTTTTCAATAGATGGAACAATAAAAAGATGTTCCGGTATATAAAAAAAGTTGCCGGAGAATTGAAGTTCAGAAATTGTATCCACTTTATCGACAACGACATTTACCGGAGTTTTTTTGCAAAAGAGTACCTTAAACCGGCACTGTCTGTTTATTACCGGCGGGATAATCTCCAGCCGTTTGGTTACTGGAAGAAACATGCAGGACGACTGGAGCCTCAGCTCATAAGGAAAAGTGATCTGGTGGTCTGCAATTCTCCCCAATTGGCGGATTTTTCACGGTCCTTTAATCCGAAGTCCTATGATATCGGGCAGGGTGTAGACCTTACTGCTTATAATCCCAATGTGAAATTCCCACTTCCGAAAGAATTTGAATCCATTCCTGAACCAAGAATAGGATATATCGGTGATATCAACAGTTTACGTTTGAATCCCGATCTGATCTATGAACTTGCGAAAAGCAAACCCAACTATTCCTTCGTGATGATCGGCGGTGAAGATAAGGTGTTCGAAGCTCATCCGCTTCATAACCTGAAGAATGTTTATTTCCCCGGCAAAATTCCCAAGAATAACGTTCCCGCCTATATGTCCGCTTTGACCATCTGCATGAATCCACAGGCATTGAATGAGATCACAATCGGAAATTACCCACGCAAAGTGGATGAATACCTGGCTTTGGGGAAACCGGTGGTTGCCACAAAAACCGCGACCATGGAACTTTTTAAAAATTATGTTTATCTTTGTTCAAATGTCAGCGATTACCAGGAAGCCGTCGAAAAAGCGCTCCTTGATACAAGTGTGGAAAAAGTCCGGCAACGTATTCTCTTTGCCCAGTCGCACAGCTGGAAAAACAATGTAAATAAGATCTATGACCACCTTCAGGAAGTCCTGACCTAACACGGAAGTCTATGTATTTCAAAAATATCACGGATTTAAATAATATCATCCTCAAACGGTTGAGCATCCTTCCCCGGGATTTCGATCTGATTGTCGGAATTCCCAGGAGCGGGATGCTGCCGGCCAATCTCCTGGCGTTGTATCTTAACAAACCCTATACAGATCTTCATTCATTTATTAATGGCCACATTTATAAGGCAGGTGCAAGAGGACAGTTTTTCGATATCAGGGAATTCAAGAAAATCCTGGTCGTGGATGACAGCATAGCTTCCGGAGCCGCCATGGAGAGGTGCAAGGAGAGTTTAAAAGATCTCTCTTCTGATTTTTCACTCAGCTTCTGCGCGATCTATGTGATCCCTGGAAAGGAAAAGGTGATCGATTACTATTTTGAAGTCGTTCCGTTGCCCCGGTATTTCCAGTGGAATATCCTCAACCACAGCTCATTGGAGAAAGCCTGTTTCGATATTGATGGTGTTTTATGTATCGATCCCACACCGGAACAAAATGATGACGGAGAAAAATACAGGGATTTCATTCTCCATGCAGCCCCATTGTTCATTCCGGGAAGCCCGATAGGGACGGTTGTTACTTCACGGCTTGAGAAGTACCGGAAGGAAACCGAGACCTGGCTTAAAAACAATCATGTAAGATATAACGAGCTCGTCATGATGGATCTGCCGGATATGGAAGCCCGCCAGAGAGCCAACAGCCATGCTCAGCACAAGGCCAAAACATACATGTCGAAACCTTATGTGCTTTTCTTCGAAAGCTCGAAGGATCAGGCGCTTGAAATCAACAGGATCACTAAAAAGCCGGTGCTTTGTACCGAGACCTTCGAAATGATCTTTGAATCTGAATCCGTTTTCTACAACCTGAAGAGCGGAAAATACTTACCTTTCCTCCGGAAATACGCATTGAAAATCAGGAATAAGATCCGTAAAATGAATGACAAAAAGAAATAAACAGACCAGCAGGAATAAACGCTTCCAGATATATGGCACTATTTAATGTTTTTCAGGTTTTGATTTTGGTCTTACCGGGACTTGCAACTCTTTATATCCTCATTTTCTCTGTCGCAGGCTTATTTTACAAACAACCACCCTATTCTGAAATTAAACGCCACCGGAAGATTGCTGTATTGATACCGGGTTATAAGGAGGACGAAGTGATCCTTGAAGTTACCCGGGATGCCTTGCTTCAGGACTATCCGGCCGGGATGTTCAGCATCGTCGTTATTGCAGACTCTTTCCTTCCGGAAACGATCATATTGCTTAGAGAATTGCCGGTTAAAGTGATCGAAGTATCGTTCGAAAAAAGTACCAAGGCAAAGGCTTTGAATAAAGCAATGGCGCAATTAAATGATGATTACGATATAGCCGTAGTCATAGATGCAGATAATCTGATGGCCCATGATTTCCTTTCAAAAATAAATGCTGCTTTTGAAAGGGATTACATGGCTGTCCAGGGCCACCGCACAGCAAAAAACATGAATACCTCACTGGCAGTTCTCGATTCTGTCAGCGAGGAGATCAACAATCATATCTTTCGCAAAGGGCACCGGATACTGCATCTTTCTTCCGCCATCATTGGATCGGGTATGGCTTTCCGCTACGATTATTTTAAAGAAATAATGCTTACTGCTGAAGCTGTAGGCGGGTTTGACAAGGAAATTGAGTTGAAGATGCTGAAGGCAGGCCATAAGATTGATTATCTTGATGATGCTATTATTTACGACGAAAAAGTCCAAAAAGCTGAAATATTCAGCAACCAGCGCCGCAGATGGCTTTCTGCACAGGTACATTATTTCCGCAAGGACTTTTCATGTTCCGTTAAAGTGTTGGTGCGGAAAGGAAATGTTGATTATTTTGATAAGACCATTCAATTTATTCAACCCCCGAGGATCTTGCTGCTTGGTTCCGTATTGGTTCCGGGTATTCTTTTTATTATTTCCAATATCCTTCTTAAGGACAAAGTTTTCATGGTCTTATGGGGATCTTTAGTTCTGGGATGTTTGCTGGCATTTCTGTTCTCCATACCGGGATATTTTTACAATATTAAGACACTTCGTGCTATTGCCAGTTTACCCAAAGGGATGATATTGATGCTCGGATCCTTGTTTAAGATCCGTGGTGCAAATAAACAATTTATCCATACAAAACATACTTCGGGTAAACCGGAAAAATAACCTCATCGCATGAGGATATTTAATACAATGAGAATGGATATTAGTTAATAAACAGCATTGGAAAGAGCTTCCAAAAAATCGACAACTCTAAATTAATCTGGCAAACATGAAAATCGGTATTGAAGGACAACGGCTGTTCCGGAAAAAGAAACACGGAATGGACATGGTTGCGCTTGAACTGATTCGCACTCTTCAGCAGATTGATCATGTAAACGAATACGTGATTTTTGTAAAACCCGATGTGGATGATACTGTATTGATGGAGACGAAGAATTTTCAGATCGTTAAGCTTGGCGGGGGCTTTTATCCTTTCTGGGAACAATTCGCCTTACCGAGGGCTGCCCGCAAAGCCGGATGCCGGATTCTGCACTGTACCAGCAACACGGCCCCGGTATTTACAAAAATACCGTTGGTTGTTACCCTCCATGACATTATTTACATGGAAAACAGTTATAAGAAAATCCTCAGAGGAAAAGGAACACTTTACCAGAAGTTCGGGAATATCTATCGCCGCCTCGTAGTACCACGGATCGTGAAAAAAAGCCGGAAGATCATTACCGTTTCGCATTTCGAGAAAGATCGTATCGGTGAATTCTTCGGAATGAAGGGAAGCAACTCGCTTGTGGCTGTTTATAATGGCGTCAGTGAACATTTCAGACCATTGGATGATTCCAAAGAGCTTGAACGCGTGAAGGGAAAGTATCACCTGCCTGACCATTACTTCTTTTTCCTCGGTAATACCGATCCAAAGAAGAATACAAAAGGAACCCTGAAAGCTTATTCTGAATTTGTGAAATTCAGGGGCGACAGCATAAAACTGGTCATGCTTGATTATGACAGGTCTGAGTTGGAGAAACTGCTATCAGAAATTGGCGATCCTCTTCTCATCGGACACATCGTTCTCACAGGCTATATAA
>CAZUYY010000104.1:0-7824 GCA_964624935.1 uncultured Prolixibacteraceae bacterium | reverse complement strand
ATTTGTAATTGATAATTGATAATTGATAATTGATAATTGATAATGAAGATTGAGAAGAACAGGATAGATGGGCTGTTAGTTGTTAAGCCGGATGTTTTTGAGGATCCGAGGGGATATTTTTTTGAGTCGTATAATGTGGAGAGGTTCAGGGAGCATGGGATTGATGTGCGGTTTTTGCAGGATAACGAATCGAAGTCGGGGAAAGGGGTGCTGCGGGGATTGCATTTCCAGGTGCCGCCGTTTCAGCAGGGGAAGCTGGTGCGGGTGATTAAAGGGGCGGCGCTGGATGTGGCTGTGGATCTGAGGAAGTCGTCGCCGACTTATGGGCAATGGGAGGCGATTGAGCTTTCTGAAAAAAATAAATGGATGTACTGGATACCGGCAGGGTTTGCACATGGGTTCCTCACACTGGAGGAGAATACGGTGTTCTTTTATAAGTGTACACAGGTATATCATAAGGAGTCGGAAGGCGGGATATTGTGGAATGATCCTGATCTTGGAATCAAATGGGGTATAGATCAGCCGATGGTATCGGAAAAGGACAAAGTTGCAATGAAGTTCAGGCAGTTTAAAAGCCCATTTTGAATGCAGGAATTCAGAATGCAAAAATGCAGGAATGCGGGATAATTGAAAATTGATAATTGATAATTGACAATGACTTAAAAACCAAGATGCTGGTAATATTTCACTTCTATACCCAATTCCCACTACCCAATGACCAATACCCAATACCCAATACCCAATACCTACTAACGTTATTTTCCCGACACAATGAAAGTTAACTTAAAATATATCTTTACCGGCCTGGCGGTGGTACTGGTTTGCGGGACGTGCATTTTTGCTGTTAAGGAAGTCAGGGATCAGGAGAAGGAGTACCGGAACCAGTTTTCGAGGTATTATCATATTTATGCTCCTGAGGTACCGGATAAGATGGATTTTGCGGGGGAGAAGGTGCCATTGGATCTGGAGTATGTGAGGGAAAGTCTTGATCATGAGATCATGGCGAATACTTTTATGCATTCGTCCACAATTCTGATGTTCAAGAGGGCGAGCCGGTGGTTTCCGGTGATCGAGCCGATCCTTAAGAAGAATGAGATACCGGATGATTTTAAATTTCTTGCGCTGGCGGAGAGCAACATTGCCAATGTGGTTTCTCCGGCAGGGGCGGAAGGGTTCTGGCAATTCATAAAGCCTACAGGGCTGAAATACGGTCTGGAAATAACAGAGGAGGTGGATGAGCGGTATAATATCGAGAAGGCGACAGAGGCTGCCTGCCAGTATTTCAGGGAAGCTTACGGGGAATATAAAAACTGGACGCTGGTTGCAGCTTCTTTCAACAGGGGAATGGACGGAGTAGGAAAAGCCGTGGAGAAACAGCACGTCAATGATTATTACAATTTATTCCTGACAGAGGAGACGGCCCGTTATGTTTATCGTATCCTTGCCATGAAGCAGGTCTATACTCACCCGGTAAAGTACGGGTTTTATCTGAGGCAGAGCGACTTTTATCCGTCCTATTCTACTTATTCAATCACCGTTGATTCGAGTATCAATGATCTGCCTGCATTTGCACAGAAGATGAAGATCAACTACAGGATACTGAAGGAGTTCAACCCCTGGCTAAGAAGGTATTCGCTGACTAACCGGAGTGCAAAGAAATATGTTCTGACATTTCCAACTGACGGGACTTTGAGCCGGGATGTGCTGAAGAAGAGTCTTCCAAAGAGTGAGACTTTCTTCAATGATACTCTGAAAATAAACCTTGCTAATTAATCTGAAGTATTTACAGGACTGCGGTGGAAGAGAATCTGGAAATTTTTGGAGCAAGGGTTCATAATCTGAAGAACATAGACCTGGCAGTACCACGGTACAAGTTCGTGGTATTTACGGGGCTGAGCGGGAGCGGGAAGTCGTCGCTTGCCTTCGACACCATCTATGCGGAAGGACAGCGAAGGTATATGGAGACCTTCTCTGCTTATGCGCGGCAGTTCATAGGGAACCTGGAGCGGCCGGATGTCGATAAGATCAACGGTCTCAGTCCGGTTATCGCCATCGAGCAAAAGACGGCCAGCCGCAATCCCCGGTCTACCGTCGGCACGATCACAGAAATTTATGATTTCCTCCGTCTGCTTTATGCACGGGCTGCAGATGCCTTCTCGTATGTGACCGGAGAGAAGATGGTAAAGTACACCGAGCAGCAGATCGTCGAGCTTATCCTTTCGCAATTCGAGGGAAAGACCATTCTCATCCTGGCGCCGATGGTGAAAGGGAGAAAAGGACATTACCGTGAGCTTTTTGAACAGATCCGGAAACAGGGGTTTTTAAAAGTGAGGATCGACGGAGAGATAAAGGAGATCACGCACGGGCTGCAACTTGACCGGTACAAGATACACGATATCGAAACCGTGATCGACCAGATCACGATCAAGCCGGAATCGAAGACCCGGCTGACGGGATCGGTGAACCTTGCCATGCATCATGGTAAAGATGTGCTGATGGTGTATGATACCTCGGACGACAGGGTGCGTCATTACAGCCGGTTGCTGATGTGCCCGACATCGGGTATCTCCTATAATGAGCCTGAGCCCAATACCTTTTCTTTCAACTCGCCTTACGGAGCCTGTCCGAAGTGCAACGGACTGGGGACCATTTCAGAGATCGATATCACCAAGATCATTCCCGACCGTTCGAAAAGCATCCGGAAGGGAGGCATCGTTCCTCTTGGAGAGTACAAGAATAACTGGATCTTCAAGCAGATGGAGGCCATCGGAGAGAAATACAGTTTCGACCTGAATACACCCATTGCAGAGATCACGGACGAGGCTATCAATGTGATCCTTTATGGTTCCGATGAAATCTTCCGGGTAAAAAATGATTACCTGGGTGTGACCTCCACCTATGCTTTGAATTTTGAAGGGATCGTAAATTTCATCAATTCCCAGCAGGCTGATTCGGCGCCTGCAGGCATTTCGAAATGGATCAGCAGTTTCATGAACCGGAGCACCTGTCCTGAATGCCATGGCAACCGGCTGAAAAAGGAGTCGCTGAGTTTCAGGATCGGGGATCTGAACATTGCAGACCTTTCGAATATGGACCTGATCCGGCTGAATGAATGGTTTGCGACTCCTGAAAATGTACTGGATGAGAGGAAGATGCTCATTGCCTTTGAGATCATCCGGGAGATCCGGAGCAGGATACGGTTCCTGCTGGATGTGGGGATCGGGTATCTCACGTTGAACCGGACGGCACGAAGTCTTTCGGGAGGCGAGTCGCAGCGAATCCGGTTAGCCACGCAGATCGGGTCGCAACTGGTGGGTGTTCTGTACATTCTGGATGAACCCAGTATCGGGCTTCACCAGCATGACAACATGCGGCTGATCCATGCCCTGAAGAATCTCCGTGATACGGGTAATTCAGTCATTGTCGTAGAACATGATAAAGAGACCATTCTTTCCGCCGATTATGTTGTGGATATCGGGCCGGGCGCGGGTGTTCATGGCGGAAGGGTTGTCATTGGAGGAACGCCAAAGGAGATCATGCATTCCTGCAGTCTTACCGGCGACTATCTTACCGGACGCAAATCCATAGAGATCCCGAAAAAACGACGTGCCGGAAAAGGGAAGTTCCTTACGCTTCACGGCGCTTCAGGAAACAACCTGAAAAATGTGGAATTCGTACTTCCCCTCGGGAAACTGATCTGTGTAACCGGTTTGTCAGGAAGCGGTAAATCCTCCCTTGTCAACGAAACATTGTATCCCATCCTGAGCAGGCATTTTTACAGATCCGAGCAAAAGCCCCTGCCCTATTTATCCGTTGACGGCATGGAAAATGTGGATAAGGTCGTTGAAGTTGACCAGTCGCCCATCGGCAGGACTCCCCGTTCAAATCCTGCCACCTATACAAAGGTGTTCGATGAGATAAGAAAACTCTTTGCAGAGCTTCCTGAATCAAAGATCAGGGGGTACAAACCGGGGCGTTTTTCTTTTAATGTCAAAGGGGGACGATGTGAAACCTGCAAAGGAGCCGGGCTGAGGGTGATCGAGATGAATTTTCTTCCGGATGTTTACGTTCTCTGTGAAACCTGCAACGGGAAACGTTATAATCGTGAGACCCTCGAAGTCAGGTTCAAAGGAAAGTCCATCAATGATGTTCTGAACATGACGATTGACCAGGCGGTAGAATTCTTTGAGAATGTCCCGATGATCCTTCATAAGATCAAGACCCTTCATGAGGTCGGGCTTGGGTATATCACGCTCGGGCAGCAATCGACCACCTTATCGGGAGGAGAGGCACAACGTGTAAAGCTGGCAGCAGAACTATCAAAAAATGATACGGGGAATACGTTGTATATTATGGATGAGCCGACGACGGGCTTACATTTTGAGGATGTAAAAGTCCTGTTGCAGGTGCTGAACAAGCTTGTGGATAAGGGGAATACCGTTCTGATCATCGAGCACAACCTGGAGGTGATCAAGGTTGCAGATCACATCATCGACCTGGGGCCGGAGGGCGGAGCAGACGGCGGACAGATCATCTGTGAAGGCACACCCGAAGCGATCATTCATCATCCCACGAGTCTGACGGCAATCCATTTAAAACCGATGCTTGAACCGGTTTAAAGTTTAATTTTACAGACCAATTTTTTTCAATTTATTATGGATAATCAGGAAATAGAAAAGATCAAAGATTACATTGCTCCCAAGACCTGGTCGGAGACCATCAGCCAGGATACGTGGGAAATCTTCAAGGTGATGGCGGAGATGGTGGAAGGATTCCAGAAGCTGACCAAGATAGGGCCCTGTGTGTCGATCTTTGGATCGGCGCGCACTCCTGAAGACAATAAATACTATAAGCTGACCGAGGAGATTGCTTACCTGTTAGCCAAATCAGGATTTGGGGTCATCAGCGGCGGCGGTCACGGGATCATGGAGGCTGCCAACAAAGGCGCTCATTTTGCCGGCGGGAAATCGGTGGGGTTGAATATCTCACTACCGTTTGAGCAAAAGCCAAATCCTTTTATCGACAGCAATAAACTGCTGACCTTCGAATTTTTCTATATCCGGAAGACGATGTTCCTGAAATATTCCATGGGGTTTATTGCCATGCCGGGAGGTTTTGGCACCCTGGATGAACTGACCGAGGCCATCACGTTGATCCAGACCCATAAGCTCGTTCGTTTCCCCATTATCCTGGTAGGTAAAGAATACTGGGCCGGTATGATTGACTGGATCAAAGCAGTCGTCCTGCCTGAGAAGAACATATCCGCGGAAGATCTTGAAATATACACGGTTGTCGATACCGCTGCGGAAGTTGTGAAGATCATCAATGATTTTTACAGCCAGTACGAACTAAAACCAAACTTCTGATGCCGTTGCAGAGATTGGTAATCATTGATAATTATAGTACCTTTGTAACATCGTAAAAACCCTGAATGCCAAGAAAGAAATCAAAAGACCCGGTAGAACTTTTGTCGGAAACAATAGCGGAGGCCTTGCTTGATAAAAAGGCAAAAGATCCGGTAATATTGGATTTCAGGAAGCTGGGAAGCTCTCTGTGCGATTCTTTTTTTATCTGTCATGGCACCTCGCGAACACAGGTCGAGGCATTGGCAGACGGAGTTATCAGGGGAGTAAAGAAAAAAACAGGATTGAATCCTTATCACAGGGAAGGGTTTGAAAATGCGGAATGGATTTTGATTGACTATGCGGACATCATCGTTCATATTTTCCAGGAATCAAAGCGGGACTTCTACAATCTGGAGCAATTGTGGGCTGATGCAGAGATAATAAAGATAGACCCGGGGACTATAAAATAATTACTTGCACTGAAGGAACAGACATAATGGCAGATAAAAACAAAAATAAGGATAACTTACCACCCAATTTTTCTTCCCCAAAGAAGAACAAGCCAAAATTCAGCTTTTATTGGATCTATGCAATACTGGCGATCGTCTTCATAGGGATCCAGGTCTTTAATTACAGCAGTCCGCAAAAAGAGACCACCTGGAACCAGTTATTTGAGATGCTGGCAAAACAGGATGTGGAGAAGATCGTTGTCGTCAACAAGGAAAAAGCAGAAGTTTACATCAAGAAGGACCGGATCGCGAAAGATACGGCATACAAAGATTTTGTAAAGAAGAATTTCTCCACTTCCTTCGGGGACAATCCTCAGTTTTCATACAACATAGGGTCGGAAGAAAGTTTCAGGGATCTGATGATAGGCGCCCGTGACACCCTTTCATACAGGATGATCAGGACGAACAAGACCAGTCAGCAGGTTCAGGGATTTCTTAAACAATTTCCTTATCCCCCTTCATTTATCACGCGGAAAGATGTCTTCGGAGATATTCTTACTTATCTCATTCCCATCGTCGTGCTGATCGGGTTATGGTTCCTGATCATGCGGCTCATGAGCCGGGGCGGTGGTGGTGGCGGAGGCCAGATCTTCAATATCGGCAAATCCAAGGCACAGCTTTTTGACAAGGATACCAGTGTGAGCATCACCTTCAATGATGTTGCCGGTCTTGAGGAAGCCAAGGTGGAGGTGATGGAGATTGTGGATTTCCTGAAAAACCCGTCAAAATATACTACGCTGGGCGGGAAAATTCCAAAGGGTGCGTTACTTGTCGGCCCGCCGGGTACAGGAAAGACCTTGCTGGCAAAAGCCGTTGCCGGAGAAGCGAAGGTTCCTTTCTTTTCTATTTCAGGTTCCGACTTTGTAGAGATGTTTGTCGGTGTCGGCGCATCGAGAGTCAGAGACCTCTTCCGCCAGGCGAAGGAGAAAGCCCCATGTATCATCTTCATTGATGAAATTGATGCTATCGGGCGGGCACGCGGACGCAATGCACTCACCGGTGCGAACGATGAAAGGGAGAATACCCTGAACCAGTTGCTCACAGAAATGGATGGTTTTGCCACCAATGCGGGCGTCATCATTCTTGCAGCCACTAACCGTGCCGATATCCTTGACCGCGCACTCATGCGTGCAGGACGTTTCGATCGTCAGATCCATGTTGAATTGCCTGATCTCGAAGAGCGAAAAGCTATTTTCAAGGTTCATATGAAACCGCTTAAACTTGATGATTCTGTGAGCGTTGAATTCCTTGCAAAACAAACCCCCGGGTTTTCGGGCGCCGATATTGCCAATGTCTGCAATGAATCTGCACTTATTGCGGCAAGAACCAACAAGATCATCATCGGCAAGCAGGATTTCATGGATGCTATCGACCGTATCGTCGGCGGACTTGAGAAGAGGAACAAGATCATTTCGCCGCAGGAAAAAAAGGTGATTGCCTTTCATGAAGCGGGGCATGCAGCCGTAAGCTGGTTGCTTGAGTATGCACATCCGCTGGTGAAGGTGACGATCGTACCGAGGGGTAAAGCGCTGGGAGCCGCATGGTACCTGCCTGAAGAACGACAGATCACGACGTTTGAGCAGATGTTTGATGAAATAACGGCTGCACTTGGCGGCAGGGCTTCGGAAGAAGTCAACTTCGGGAAGATATCCACGGGAGCCCTCAACGATCTTGAAAAGGTTACCAAGCAAGCCTTTGCCATGGTGGTGTATTTCGGACTGAACAAGAAAATTGGGAACATCAGCTATTATGATTCCACGGGGCAGTCGGAATATTCATTTCAGAAACCCTATAGTGAAAAAACTGCTGAAGTGATCGACGAGGAAGTCAGCAAGCTTTTAGAATCGGCTTATGAAAGAGCCAAAAAGCTGTTGATCGATAATAAGACAAAACTTGAAAGTCTTGCGAATTTATTGCTGGATAAAGAGGTGATCTTCCACGAAGACCTTGAAACGATCTTTGGGAAACGA
>CAZUYY010000103.1:0-7824 GCA_964624935.1 uncultured Prolixibacteraceae bacterium | reverse complement strand
TATTTCCGATAACCTGCTCATGGGTGCAATCAACTATTTTAATGAAAAGACGAATGCCGTGAAGAACACAGTTACCGGTGAATATGGCGCAGTATCAAAAACTGCCCGGTATTATAAAAGCAAAAGTATTCCCTCGATGATCATAGGAGATGAGAATTATGGCGAAGGATCATCCCGTGAACATGCTGCTATGGAACCCAGGCATCTTGGCGTCAGCGTCGTCCTGGCAAAGTCTTTTGCCCGTATCCATGAAACGAACCTGAAAAAACAAGGCATGCTGGCCCTTACCTTCAGCAATCCGGAAGATTACAATAAAATCCTTGAAGATGATATCTTTGATCTTACCGGATTGACCACTTTTTCACCCGGGAAACCACTTACCCTAAGGATCCATCACGCAAACGGGAGAATAGAAGAGATCAGGCTTTCGCATAGTTACAGCGAGCACCAGATACATTGGTTCAGAGAAGGAAGCGCATTAAATTCAATGAAAAATGAAAAATGAAGAATTAAAAATGAAGAATGACGTGTAGATGCTCAAAATTTTGCGCCCATTGAAGCGTGTGTTATTTGGAATGTTTATTTTTATAATTTTACAGGGAAGATATAAAGCGTAAATCTAAAAAATAACCCTCATGAAAATTGATGCGATCATTAAACAACTTTCTCCTCTTGCAGAGGAATCGTGCAAAATAGATGATAAACTTTTCAAGGAATACGATGTAAAAAGGGGACTCCGGAATGCTGATCACACAGGTGTATTAGTGGGTCTGACCAAAGTAGGCAGCGTGATCGGCTACGAAAAGATTGATGGGAAGCTGGTAGCTATTGATGGCAGGCTGATCTACCGCGGCATTGATATTAATGACCTGGTTCATGGTTGCCAGGCGGAAAAACGGTTTGGTTATGATGAAACCGTATTCCTTTTACTCTTCGGAAGGCTTCCCGGAAAAGAAGAACTGGAAAAGTTTACAGAAGGTATGGCAGAGCTGCGTTTTCTGCCTGAAAATTTCAACCGTGATATGATCCTGACCATGAAAGGAAAGGATATCATGAATATGCTTGCCCGTTCAATTCTGGCTTTATATACGCTTGACGAACATGCCGATGATACGTCGATCGAGAATATTTTGCGTCAGTCTATCAGCCTGATTGCCAAGTTTCCAACCATTGCTGCTTATTCCTACCATGCAATGCAGCACCTTATCTATTATGATACACTTACAGTAAGGTATCCTGACAGAATGCTGAGCACGGCAGAGAATTTCCTTTATATGCTGAAAGGAACCGAGTATACGCCTCTCGAAGCAGAATTGCTAGATCTTTGCCTTATCCTGCATGCAGAGCATGGAGGCGGTAATAATTCAACCTTTACAACGCGTGTGGTCAGTTCAAGTGGAACCGATACCTATTCGGCGATTGTGGCTGCTATCGGATCATTGAAAGGGCCTTTACATGGCGGTGCTAATATTGCAGTGGTCGAGATGATGGCCGACATCAAGAACCATGTTAAAAACTGGTCGAACGAAGAAGAACTGGCAGATTACCTCCGGAAGATCCTCAATAAGGAAGCTCATGACCGATCGGGTAAGATCTATGGTTTTGGTCATGCTGTTTATACCGTATCCGACCCAAGGGCATTGCTTCTGAAAGAAAAAGCACGTTTGTTGTCGAGAGAAAAAGGAAGGGAAGCAGAGATGGGATTGTATGAAGCCATTGAGAGGATAGGGCCCGAGATCTATTATGAGTTCAAGGCAACACAGGACAAACTGATCTCTCCGAATGTGGACTTCTACTCCGGGTTTGTTTATGAATGTCTGAAGATCCCAAAGGAGTTGTATACTCCATTATTTGCCATTTCAAGGATCTCCGGATGGTGTGCACACCGGTTGGAGGAACTTATCAGCGGACGGAGGATTATACGCCCGGCTTATAAGGCACTGACCCCTGATACGAAATATATTCCGATGCAGGATAGGGAATAAGATCAGGGTTTTTCTTCTTTTCCCGGTCCACGAAGGTGAATTATCAGTCCATTGAGAAAATTTCGTAAGAGTTGATCTCCAGCTTCCATATACTTGGGATGACCTTCTTTGCGAAAAATTGCACCTAATTCACTTTTTGTGATCTTAAAATCTTTAAGACTGAGAATATGAATAATGTCATCATCCCTCAGGTGAAGCGCTACACGCAATTTTTTTAAGATATCATTGTTGGTCATTTATAATTCTTTTAGTTCTTGCTTTGCTTCATTGAATTCCCGTATAATCTCTTCCATTATAGCACCGGCCGGCTTGATCTCATTGACGAGTGCTGAGGATTGCCCTATCTCAAGTTCTCCCTCTTCAACATCGCCTTCAAACATCCCGCGCATCGCTCTTCCTTTTCCAAGAATAGTTTTCAATTCTTCTGCTGTGGCACCCCGCGCCTCCAATTCATGGATTTGATCGGAGAATTTATTTTTAAGTAACCTAACGGGAACTACCTTCTTCATTACAAGACTGGTATCGCCGTCATTTGCTTCGATGATTCTTCTCTTGAATTCAGGATGAGCCGACGACTCTTCTGCGACAACGAAACGGGTTCCAATCTGGACTCCTTCAGCACCAAGAGCAAAGGCAGCCAACATACCCCTGCCGGTAGCAATGCCTCCTGCAGCTATTAATGGCAAGGATACTGCCTTTCTGATGAGCGGCACTAGTGTTAGTGTAGTGGTTTCTTCTTTCCCGTCATGACCACCCGCCTCAAAGCCTTCTGCGACAATGGCATCAACGCCTGACTCTTCGCACTTTTTAGCTGATTTTACGCTGGCAATTACATGCACTACAGTCATGCCCTGTTCCTTCAGGAAAGGAGTCCATAACGCGGGATTTCCTGCAGAGGTAAAAATGATCCTGATCTTTTCCCTAATAAGGATATCGAAAACTTCATCCCTGTGAGGATAAAGCAATGGAACATTAACACCAAAGGGCTGGTCGGTTGCTTCCTTGCATTTTCTTATATGCTTTTCCAGCACCTCAGGGTACATGGAGCCTGAACCTATCAGGCCCAATCCCCCGGCATTGCTAACTGCCGACGCCAGTCTCCAGCCACTGCACCAGATCATCCCGGCCTGGATTACAGGGTAGCGAATATTGAACAGTCGGGTAATACGGTTTTCCATGTCAATTAAAAGCACCCTGGCACCCCACCCCCGACCCCTCCCCCAAGAGGGAGGGGAGTGAAGATGAATCTTGTTAATTATCCCTTATGGTAAATAATTGAAACCAGGGTTTTATCGTTGCCGCCCATGTTTACTGTCAATCCGTAAGGGCGGTCAGGGGAGAGTGTTATCTGTGAATCGCCGGCTTTGCCTGTCAGTTGCTCAAGGATGGTTACCGCCTGGTGAACGCCGGTGGCGCCTGTTGGATGTCCCCAGCCAATCAGTCCACCTGTCGTATTGATAGGGAATTTCCCATCCCTGGCCGTATGTCCTTCGAGGATAAAGTCAGGTCCCTTTCCCGGATCAGCTAAGCCCATTGCCTCCACAGCCATGACTCCGGCAATGGTAAAACAATCATGGATCTCGGCAGTCCCTACCTGATCGATGTTGATTCCTGCAGATTCGAGCGCTGTTTTAACTGCCAGCCGTGTCGTAGAAAGTTCAGTCTGTTCGATTGGCATCTTTGTCAGATCTTCTTCAACCTGTCCAAAGCCTATGACTTCAATGGCCTGCTCCTTAGGAATGCCAACACGTTTGAGACCTTCTTCGGAAACCACCGCAATGGCCGAAGCGCCATCTGATACTTTTGAACAATCAAAAACATTGAGGTGATCGACAAAACTTCTTCCGTTAGGCTCTGTCATGGCCTGCGCCTCCAGTTCCTTTGTAGTGTTATGGAACTCCTGCGCCGTAGGACAAAGACGTGCATTTTCGATGGCATTCCTGTACCATCTTGCAAAAGCCATGCGTGTTTTATCCCTGCCATATTTTTCAAAATAGGCGCCCGCACGGTCGCTGAACTGTCCGGGAAAGAAATAGGCGTGGCCATCTTTCCGTTCCTTAAACCAGCCGGCGGCTGCAAGGATATCTGCTCCATAAATGGCTTTAACAGTATTCTGAACCTCAACGCCGATCACCAGAACTACTTCGGCAGTCTCAGCAAGGACGCTTTTTATACCCGTTACCAATGCCAAAGCGCCGGTACCACATGCTCCTTCAACACGAATTGCCGGTTTACCTCTTAACCCTTCGTCAATATAAGGGAAGAAGCCGGCCAGATTGGCCTGTTTGTTAAACCGGGAAGCAATGAAATTGCCAATGGCACATTCGTCGACATTCTTTGCTCCACCAATCATCTTCAGCGTTCCCTGTCCTGCTTCTTTGATATATTCCTCGAGACCGGGACGTTCTTTTTTAGGATTGAATTCCTTGCGGCCGGTTCCCATTGAAATGGTATTGTAACCGGCTACCATATATACTTTTCTTCTTAACTTTTTCATGGTTTTCTCCTTTACTTAAGGTAATCATTAACGGGTCCATAGGCATGAAAGAAACCGGTAAGCAAAACCGTATTCACATCATTCTCGCTGAAGGCAACCTTGCTTGTGACAAGCTGAATGCCGATTTCACGAGATTTCAGGGCATATGCTTTTGTGAGTTCCGCACCCGGGCTCGTTGCATTTTTTATTGAAGTAAAATAATCCTTCAGGATCTCTTCCTTGCCCGGATTGTTGACAATACTCTTCCAGAGTGGAGCTGCAGGCATCGTACCCAGCTTTTCGGTCACCTTCTGTTGAAAATCAGCCATCATGCGGTAATCCTTGATTTCCGGGTCATAAACGCCGACTACTTTCCCTTTCTCATATTTCAGGATACCGTCCTTCTGAGAACCATCTGAGAACTGTCCGCCCTTTATGTTCAATGCAAGCATCTGATCCAGAAGGGGACAGTGCAGGGCTTCCTGCTTCATATACGACTGCATGACGCTCATGATGTAACTGCAAACATCCACACCCACATAATCAATAAGCTGGAAGATCCCCATGGGACGAATAAGGTAGTCCTGGCCGATCCTGTTCATCGCATAGATGGCCTCGACAAAACCAATTTCTTTTTGCAGTTTCTCCACTTCACGGGTAGCATGAAGGATATCGCGCATGAAATGCCCGTTGCCGATAAACCCGGCGACGTCGTTTGCAGGAACCAACACTTTTCTGAGATTCTTTGCATAGGCCAGTGCGAATTCCTGAACTTCTTTCAGGGTGTTCTTTGAGGCAATTACCTCTACAAGCTTTTGTACGGCAGGAGGGTTGTAAAAATGAAACCCGATGATGCGGCCGTCAAGTTCTGCCTTTGCATCCAATTCACCTATCGGGATCGATGATGTATTGGTGAAGAACCATGGCAGCTTGGTGTTGTTCTTATTCAAATGTGATAAGATCATGACTTTCAGTTCCGGGTCTTCTTTGATAGCTTCGAAGATGAGGTTCGATTCGAGGGCCGGCTCCATCCGGGTGGAGGGCATGACCAGTGAGATCACGTCCGTGACATACTGATCGATGATTTCAGAATTCTCGATCAGATCTTTACGATCTTTATATACGGACCTTAGCGCTACTATCTTTTTCTCGGCAGCCTTCAGCACCTGGGCCCTAAGGTATTTCATCAGGCCTTTCAGCGCTTCATCAGATACATCGATGGCGTGTATCACAAACTGTTTCCCTTTACCTTCCGGCTTCAGGCTCAGATCAGCCATCTCCAGTGCTGTCAGGAGCAGGATACCGCTGCCCATCTTTCCGGCGGCTCCCAGCACTGCGACATTTTGCAATCTTTCTTCGTAATTCATTGGTTTGGTTTTGGGTTTTAGGATTTGGGTATTGGGTGTTAGGTGTTGGGTATTGGGAATTGAGTTTTGAGTTTTGAGTTTTGAATGTAGGGGCTCAAAATTTTGAGCCCTTACGGGTATTAGGTAATCATTCCAGTTACCAGTTTGGTTTTCTTTTCTCTAAAAAGGCTTTCATGCCTTCTTTTGTTGAAGGGTAATCGAACAATTTCGAGAAAGCTTCAGCTTCCATCTTGCTGCCGTCGGTGAGTGTGACCTCACGGCCTTTTCTTATGATTTCTTTTGCTTTGACGATTGCCTGTGAACCATTGGAGGCCATTTTCCTGGCAATTTTCATGACTTCCTCCATCAGGCTCTCCGGGGGTACAACTTTTTGTACCAAACCCATACGTAATGCCTCATCCGCGGTGATCATATCACCGGTGAGAATAAGATAAAGGGCATTACCCATTCCGGCCAAACGAGAAAGCCGCTGGGTGCCTGCATAACCAGGGATAAGCCCAAGACTCACTTCCGGCTGGCCAAACTTTGCTGCCGATGAAGCAATGCGGAAATCACAGGCCATGGCCAGTTCACAGCCTCCGCCCAATGCAAATCCGTTTACAGCAGCAATAACCGGGATCACCATTCGTTCAAGCCGGAGGAAGGTCTGCTGTCCCATTTGCGAAAAGCAGCATGCCTGTTTAAAATTCATGTCCACCATCTCTGCAATATCGGCTCCTGCAACAAAGGCTTTCCCTTCACCGGTAAGCACTAATACTCTGATGGAATCGTCTTTACTAATGTTTCCCAGGATCTCATTGAAGCCGGTAAAGAATTCTGAATTCAGAGCATTCATGGCGGCCGGACGGGAGATAGTGACAAGCGCTACTCCTTCTGAAATGTCGACCTTAAGGTTTTTATACTCCATCATAATTCTTGTTTTTAGGTATTCTCCGGATTGATGAAAGTCCGGGCCTTTTTTTATGGTACGAATATAACATATAATTGAGACGGTATGTCATGAGGGGAAGAATTTTTTTTTGAGGACGCTGAACGGAGGACAGAGGTCGGAGGTCAGAGGATGGAAGATGGAAGATGGAGGATGGAGGATGGAGGATGGAGGAAATGGTAAAATGGTAAAATGGCAAAATAGTAAAAACAAGAGGTTCGAGGATAGAGAATGGATGAAAAAATTGCATTTAGTGTATTACATTTTGGTTTGAAGCGGATTAATAGTTGAGATTTTTTTTCTAAAAACAAAGTGTAAAAAGGAATCTTGAAAGTTCTCCAGATGATTTGATGTTTGAATTATCTGCAAAAGAAATTGCTTTTGTGGTATCACAAAATGTTATACAATTAAAAAAATACTTTGGTGACGCAAAGACATAAAAATTTCAATATCAACGACATATTTCTTAGCAAACTTAGCGTCTTAGCGCCTTTGCAGTAAAAAAGGACTTTAAAGAGTGGGATTAGATTGTTAAACTTAAAACATGAATTTATGAAACTGAAAGTATTCCAAATCAGACAGACAGAAGAATATCTGAAATCAGATGAAGAAAATGTTTGCAGTTTTCTTGAATGTGTAAGTGTCATGAAAACAGCGACAGAGTTTGTAACAGGTAAGATCAATTCCTGGAGTATTCTGGTCTTTTATGAGGAAAAGAGGAAGGAATCATCGGATCCTTCTAAATCATCAAAAATTGCTTTTCCAATAAATACTGTGCTTAATGATGAAGAATATAAAAAGTACCGGAAACTTAAGAAGTGGAGGTACGACAAGGCAGCAGAATTGGAATTACCCCAATTCCTGATCTGCAGTAATGTTGAATTACTCTCAATTGTCAAGGCCGGAGTAGAATCACTTGAGCAACTTTATTCTATAAAAGGATTCGGCCCTCAAAAAGTCAATAAGTTTGGATCAGATCTGGTCGGAGTGTTAAATGCCGGGAAAGAACATTGCCCTGAGGAGATAGTTTCTGGATAAAGACGAAAGACGGAGGGCAGAGGACGGAGG
>CAZUYY010000102.1:6848-7857 GCA_964624935.1 uncultured Prolixibacteraceae bacterium | reverse complement strand
CTAACTCCCTTGAAAATACTAGCAAATTTACCTTAGCCTGACGGCTATGGGGGTTAGGGGGTGGGGTTTAGCACCTCAAAAAAAGATTTAGCCGATTTACTTAAGAATGTCAATATGAACAAAAAGAGGTGTACCTTTGTAGAAATTATCAGGTTCATTGAAAACACTTTCCATTGGAGATCTCAGAATCTCAATTCCTATCATTCAAGGCGGAATGGGCGTAGGGGTATCGTTGTCAGGATTGGCATCCGCCGTAGCTAATGAAGGAGGCGTTGGCGTTATTTCCAGCGCAGGACTCGGGCTTCTTTACCGGGATTTTTCAACCAATTTTCTTGAAGCCAGTATTTTAGGATTGCAGGAAGAAATCCGTCTGGCACGGGAAAAGACTAAAGGTATTATTGGAGTCAACATCATGGTTGCTATGTCTAATTTTGTAGACATGGTAAAGACATCCATTTCCGAAAAAGTCGATATTATCTTTTCAGGAGCTGGAATGCCACTTGAATTACCGTCATTTCTGAAAAAAGACAGTACAACAAAACTGGTTCCGATCGTTTCATCAGCCCGGGCAGCAAAACTGATTTGTGAGAAATGGCATACACATTACAATTACCTTCCGGATGCCATTGTTGTGGAAGGACCAAAAGCAGGCGGTCATCTTGGATTCAAAACAGAACAAATCGATGATGAGAATTATTCGCTTGAGAACCTGATACCGGATGTAGTTGAAGAGGTAAGTCATTTCGAAGAAAAATACAATCAGAAGATCCCCGTTATCGCTGCCGGAGGTATATACACCGGCGAAGATATTTATAACATTATGAATCTCGGAGCCTCTGGTGTACAGATGGGAACTATTTTCGTTACTACCAATGAATGCGATGCCTCAAACGACTTCAAACAGACTTACATCGATGCAAAAAAAGAAGATATAGGGATCATTAAGAGCCCTGTCGGTATGCCTGGACGCGCAATCTTCAACGATTTTCTTGAGAAAGTCAGGCAAGGG
>CAZUYY010000102.1:0-6838 GCA_964624935.1 uncultured Prolixibacteraceae bacterium | reverse complement strand
AAGGGAAAAAACAACCCATTAAGTGCCCCTTTAAATGCATCAAAACCTGCGATGTTACATCCAGTCCTTATTGCATCATCACTGCCCTGATCAATGCTGTAAAAGGTAATTTCAATAGCGGTTATGCATTCGCCGGCTCAAATGCATTCAAGGCAACTTCTATAACCTCTGTCAAGGAAACATTTGTTAAACTAATCAGCGAGTTTAAAGAGAAAACCGGAAAGGAATAGATTCCTTTCGTACCTTTGCCATCTTATTCATCCAATCATTTATTTCTGTGGTACTTACTTTTCTTGGAACGGGAACTTCACAAGGCATCCCTGTTGTTGCATGTGATTGCATGGTATGTCAATCCACTGATCCCAGGGATAAGCGGTTGCGTTCTTCTGTAATGATCGAAACCGGAGGAAAACGTATTATCATCGACTGCGGCCCGGACTTTCGACAACAAATGTTGCGGGAACATATCCGGTCAATCGATGCTATCCTGATTACGCATGCCCATATTGACCATGTTGGAGGACTTGATGATGTAAGAGCATTCAATTATATCCTTCAATGCCCTGCTGAGGTTTATGCATCCCGTGAGGTTCAAAAAGCAATAAAACAGCAATTTTCATATGCCTTTGTTATGGATAAATATCCCGGAGTGCCTGAGATCAACCTACACCTGATCGGGAACCGGCAGTTTGATATATCCGGTGTATCTATCCTCCCAATAAAGGCACTTCACTTTAACAATCA
This sequence comes from uncultured Prolixibacteraceae bacterium, assembly GCA_964624935.1. GTDB lineage: Bacteria > Bacteroidota > Bacteroidia > Bacteroidales > FEN-979 > FEN-979. The sequence goes on along the minus strand of CAZUYY010000102.1, from coordinate 6,094 downwards.
CTTTGTTTTCGGCTTCAGGATCGGTGATCTCACCTATATAACAGATGCTGTCGATATTCCTGAGAGGGAAATGAGGAAAATTAAAGGGTCAAGAGTAATAGTCATAAATGCTTTACGAAAAAAAAAGCATTATTCCCATTTTAATTTGTCTGAGGCAATTTCAATTCTGGAAAAATTAAAACCTGAACAGGGATTTTTGACCCACATCAGTCACCAAATGGGGTGTTATGAAGATGTGCAAAAGGAACTTCCTTCATTTGTCAAACAGGCATATGATGGATTGAAAATTGAGATTTAGATTTTTATTTTCCTTACCATTTTTAATGTCAGCAGATTCATAGGATCAGCATCAATTCCTTCAATATTATTTTGGACAAACCTTAGTATTTGATCATAATACAGAATAACCACCGGGGCATCATCCATAATTATCTTTTCCAACCTATGGTAGTATTCAAAACGTATTGAATCATTTGTACATGCCATGGCTTTTTCGAAAATGGCATCAAACTCCTTCCGGTAAAAGTGAGTATAATTCGGTCCCTGGGGCGAGAAATTTTTCCCGTAAAACAGCGAAAGGTAATTTTCCGCATCAGGATAATCAGCAATCCAGGAAGCACGGAAGAAAGGCAATTTTGTCTGTGCTTTCATTTCTTTTAAGGCTGCAGGGGGAGAAATATCAAGTTTTATTTCGATACCAATTTCTCCTGCCTTATATTGAACATATTTACAGATATCCAGGTAATCGGATGTAGAGGATAACGTTATAGGAGACAATCCACGACCGCCCGGAAAGCCAGCCTCACTAAGTAATTTTCTGGCTTTTTCAGGATCATAATCATAATAGATCCGGGTGGAGTCGAAGGATGGCATGCCTTTTGGGATTATACCATTCAATCCGGGTATTCCAACGTTGTTGCGGAGAAAGCCAATCATTTTCCGCCGGTCAAACGAATAGTTGATAGCCTGCCTTATCTTTTTCTGACAGAAAAAATTGTTCTTACCTCCCTCGCTTGCAGAATCTACCAGAAAGCCCAGATACTCTGTATTCAGATAGGGTTGTGAAATGAGTTTGAACTTTTCTTTGAATTCAGGCTTCAACGTACCATCCCTCGTTAGGAGGTTATCCTTATAACCAGGGTCAATTCCAGACATAAAATCCAGCTTCCCCTTTACAAATTCAAGAAAAGCAGATTGCTTATCCGCCAGAAAAGTAATGGCAACTGCGTCGAGGTATGGCAGTCTGTTTTCATGATCGAACTCGAAATAGTGGGGATTTTTAACTAAAACAAGCTTAACACCTTCTTTCCAAAGTTTAAATTTGAAAGGTCCTGTCCCCACGGGGTTCTTGCGAAAGTCAGTACCGAACATTTCAACGGCTTCATGAGGAATAACAGAACAGTATACAGTTGTCAATATCCCGAGAAAAGGAGGAAATGGTCGGTTCAGCCGAATGATGAAAGTGGAATCATCCTTGCAGAAAAAGGAACCCTTTTCTCCCTCTTTTTCAACATTGTTAAAAATCCATGTACCAGGCGAGGCTACCTTAGGATCAATTATGCGTGAAAAGCTATATACCACATCTGAGGCAACTACCCTCCTGCCCTTTCCGCCTGGAAAAACCTCACTGTCGTGAAAAAAGACATCTTTTCTCAGATGAAAAACATATTCTCTGCCGTCGTTGGAAATGTCCCACGATTTTGCGATACAGGGTAAAATTTTCAGGTGATTATCAAGCTGAACCAGTCCGTTAAAAACCTGGTGAGTAGCCCAGATGTTCGCCTGATCGCGGGCATAGGCAGGATCTAAAGAAGTTATGTTTGCTGCTTCGTTGTATCTGAATACTGATTTGCCAGCATCCCTTTCATCTTGAGTGGAGCACGCTGTGATCATCAGTAACACAAAACAATCGACAAGGAATCCTTTCATTCTAAAATTATCTTAATCACCTGACAAATGTAGGAATTTTCAATCGCTCGCTACACCAGGAGCTATGAAGAATAATATGTAAATTTGTTTCCGGAAATTTTAACGCTCTCGCCCTATGAAAAAAGTTTTCTTCTTGTGTCTGTTAGGTATATTGGCTTCTTCACTGATACAATCCCAGGAAATCAGGAAGAACGGGGCCTATTATTGCTCCAAAAAGAAATGTGCGATGAGTCAGAAATCGCTTTCAACAATGAAAGAAGTTCTGACCGGAGGCCCTGCGCATTCATATGATGTATTAAGCTATACGATAAGCCTGAATATTTATAACAGTTTTTTTCGCCCTTATCCTAAAGATTATGCAGCAAAACTCATTATCCTTATAAAAGCAGATTCGACAATTAACTTTATTAACCTCGATGCAGATGCAACTTCCCTTACAATAGATTCAGTAAATATGGACGGGGTGTCCTTTACTCATATCAATAATATTCTAACAGTACAGCTTAACAAGACGTACACCCCCGGGGAACAATTTCAGGTTAAAATTTGCTATCATCATAACGATGTCACTGACCATGCTTTTTATGCTTCAGGCCGTCATGTGTTTACGGACTGCGAGCCTGAAGGAGCACGGCATTGGTTTCCCTGTTGGGATAAGCCATCAGATAAAGCGTTGCTGGATATCACTATTAAAGTTCCTGCTGCAGCAAAGTGCGGCTCAAACGGTGCGCTCATAGATTCTGTTCTTAATGGGGATACGTTGACCTATCATTGGTCAAGTGTTCAACCTGTTGCAACTTATTTAATGGTACTAACAGCAGGGCTGAATTACGACCTTGATATTATATACTGGCATAAGATAAGTAATCCAAACGACAGTATCCCATTGCGATTCTATTATAACCCTGGTGAAAATCCTGATTACATAGAAAGTATCCTTCCTGGGATGTGCACCTATTATTCAGAGAATTACATTGAACATCCCTTTCAGAAGAACGGTTTTGCCACATTAGACAGTTTATTTCCCTGGGGTGGGATGGAAAACCAAACACTCATCAGTCTCTGCCAGAATTGTTGGAACGAGGATATTGTTTCCCATGAATTTGCACATCAATGGTTTGGAGATATGATTTCTCCTGGTACCTGGGCCGATATATGGCTGAATGAAGGATTTGCCACCTGGTCAGAATCTTTCTGGACAGAAAAAAAATCAGGTTATGCCGCTTATCTTAGCGAGATTCAGAACGATGCTATAAATTATTTTGATGAAAACCCGGGTTGGGCAATTTATGATTCCGGGTGGGCCATCAAGACGCCACCTATAGATACCTTATTCAACTTCGCCATCACATATGAGAAAAGCGCTTGTGCCCTCCACCAGATTCGTTACATGCTTGGCGACACGCTCTTTTTTCAAACGCTCCATGCTTATTGCGCCGATACTAACCTGAAATTCAAATCGGCAGTTACAGCAGATTTTAATGCAAAGGTTAATGAAGTATCCGGTTCCAACTACGATTGGTATTTTACCGATTGGTTCCATCAGCCGAATCATCCGGTGTACCAGAATAAGTATAGTATTGATACTCTCGGAGACGGAAAATGGAAAGTGATTTTCCTGGCTTCACAGGCGCAGACCAAACCGGCATTTTTCCGGATGATACTGAACTTTCAGGTGACTTTTGCCGATTCTACTGATACAACATTCAGGGTCATGAATGATTGGAACAACCAGATTTTTACATGGACGTTTAACAAAAAACCTGTTAAATTTGCTTTTGATCCAAATGACGAGATTGTCCTGAAAAAGGGAACCACAGTACTCGGGATTTCAGAGCCTGGCCTGCTGGAAGGATTCCATCTGTACCAGAATATGCCAAACCCGGTTACCAATAGTACAAAGATCGTTTACGAGCTTAATGAGAATACACATGTGCACCTGGACATTATGGATATCAGTGGAAAAATATTGCTGTCTCCTGTAAATGAAAATGTTGTCTTAGGAAAACATTGGGTTGATATCGACTGCTCAATGTTTGCTCCGGGTATCTATTTTTATACCATGCAGGCAGGCAATTACCGGCAAACACGAAGAATGATCCTGACTAAATAACCCTGATCAACTTTATTATTCCCGGCACATGAAAAGTACCCGACAAATTTTATTGGGATTGGCATTGATTGCATTTACAGGGATATATGCACAACAAAATGGAGCAAAGACCCCCCGGAAAAATATGGATACTGCCCATTTTTATATGAAACATTCCTTTGATGTTCTGAAGTACCGTCTTTCTGTTGACCTTTATCATTGTTATTTTGAACCATTTTCCGTAGAATTTCCTGCAACTGAGGTGATCACATTTAAGGTTGATTCTGTTTTGAATGTAATCCGGCTGAATGCAACGAACACTTCAATCAGTATTGATTCAGTTGGTTTAGCAGGAATTTCTTTCACGCATGCCGAAGACACTCTGATCATCCATCTTGACCGCACTTATCGACCAGGGCAATTGGTAAATGTCAGGATAGTGTACCGGCATAAAAATGTTCAGGATCATGCATTTTATGCAAACGAGGGTTTTGTCTTTACTGACACACCTCCCGAAGGCTCGCGTAAATGGTTTCCATGCTGGGATCGTCCTTCAGATAAAGCACTGTTCGACCTGAAGGCTAAGGTGCCTTTGAATGTTAAACTTGCATCGAACGGAAGTCTTGCAGATTCCTTAATCTTTGGTGACACTATCTATTATCACTGGGTCAGCCGCGATCCGATGGCAACTTATCTCATGACAATAACTTCAAAGACAGATTTCTCATTGAATATTATTTACTGGCATAAGTTAACTCATCCGGCAGACAGTATTCCAGTGAGATTTTATTTCCAGTCAGGACAGAACCCCGATACCATTGAAGATCTCATCAGGCCAATGACCAATTTCTTTTCTCTGCTTTTGGGAGAATATCCTTTTGAAAAAATAGGATTTGCAACTTTAAACGGATCATTTCCCTGGGGAGGAATGGAGAACCAGACGATGGTCAACCTCGCTACAAAGGGATGGCAGGAAGGAATTATTTCCCATGAATTTTCTCATCAATGGTTTGGAGATCTCATCACCTGCGGAACCTGGGCAGATATATGGCTGAACGAAAGTTTTGCCACCTATAGCGAATCTTTATGGCTCGGGCATTCCTATGGTGATCCTGTTTACAAGGCCTATCTTGAAAGAAGGGCCAATAATTATCTTGCAGACAATCCGGGATTCGCAATCTACAATCCATCCTGGACGATGCATACTCCTGATGTCAACAAGCTTTATAATGAAATAATAGAGTACGATAAAGGGGCCTGCGTTCTTCACCAATTAAGGTATGTCATAGGAGATACGAACTTCTTTCATTTAATGAAGGCCTATGCAACGGATACAAATTTAATATTTAAAAATGCAGTAACTCAGGATTTTATTGCTAAAACCAACGAGATCTGTGGAACAGATCTTGGTTGGTTTTTTGATGAATGGGTCAATCATCCGGATCATCCCCTCTATTCAAATTCATATGAGATCAAAAATATAGGGAAAGGAAAATGGGGATTGAAACTCCTGTTGTCACAGTACCAGACAAACACGATGTTTTTTAAAATGCCCGTTCAGGTTAAGATTGTTTTCACAGATTCCACTAATATTGTGCTCCGCGTCTTTAATGATATTAACAATCAGTTGTATGATTTCGTTTTTGCAAAAAAGCCTGTATATCTCGTTTTTGATCCCTTCCGGAATATCCTTCTTAAACAAGCAAATACAAGTCTGGGGATTAGTACTTTACAGGATAATACAGGATTCGATCTTTTTCAGAATGAACCGGACCCCGTCAGAAATTTCACAACAATAAATTACCAGATTCCAAAACCATCGTCAGTCAAAATAAGCATTGTGGATTCAGTTGGCAGAAAAGTTCTTCCTGATTTCTTCAAAATAAATGAACCAGGGAACTATACTTATACGATAGATGCAAAGGACCTCAGACCAGGCATCTACCTTTATCAAATCGAAGCAGGAATGTTCAATGATACAAGAAGGCTAATTGTGACCAAATAGGTGCTGAATATTATTTTGAGGTGCTAAACCCCTGACCTTATGACCCCACCCCCTAACCCCCTCCCCCA
>CAZUYY010000101.1:0-7889 GCA_964624935.1 uncultured Prolixibacteraceae bacterium | reverse complement strand
TGCATGATAGGCGCCATGGCATAAGCCCCGCTGTTTGTGATCAGGTCGGAATGCGACAATACGGTGACTTCTTTCCTGCTTGTTTTCGAGGTACAGCTATCAAGCAGAAGAATAATTATAACAAAAAGGAAGTAAAATTTAGTTTTCATGGGAGTTGGGGTTTGCACTTTCAAGCCGAAAGGTAGGCATTTCATTCGAAATAGTAAAGAAAAAAGGCATATTTTTATTCCAAATTAAAATTCTTTCTGAATTTCCCATTTTACTGCCTCCAGTGCAACATCAACGGCAGATTTTTCTTCTGTAAGAACCAATTCCAGCAACATCCTCACCATTTCGGATGAAGGGGCATTTTCAGGTACTTTCGTGGATGCCTTGTTGATCAGGCTGATCGTTTCTTCTTTGGCATTTTTTACCAGTCCCCAGGTTTTGGAAGAAAGATAAAGTTGCTGGGACATGTTGTACTCAAATTCATCACGGATGGCGCTGACCATAGCAGACTGAAGCTGAAGTGTATTCATCCCCGGTTTGTTGATCCGCATAATGAGGTTATTCACGGCGATCCTGTCAAGGAAAAGAACGATACGCTCACAAGCCTGCAGGCGCAAAGGAAGAATGAACTTTTGTTCTTCATTCTGAACCGATGCCGGGACAGGTTTTTTCTTATGAGAAAAATAATACCGCAAAATGACGAGGGCTGAAACTAATAACAGTCCTATGATGAAAATTATCTTTATTAGAGAAAAAAACAATAATTCCATGGTTTTAATTTTTTACAAATCTAATTCAAAAATATAAATCAAATGCAATTTGTCAAAATGGGCGATCGAACCGATCGCCCCTGCTACATTCCTGCATTTTCTATCCTCCATCTTCTATCCTCCATTTTCCCTTCCCGCCATCCGTCTATTCCATATTTTCCCTACTTTTACGGTTGAATTTTGTCGTGGAAAGTCGATCAAGACCCTGATAATTCTGAACCTTCAGATATAATGCAGAACGTCATCCAATTCTTAAAGAAACATTTTGCAGCATGTGTTGTTCTTGCTACAAGCCTGGTGTTAGGGTTGATGGTGTTCCAGGATTATGGGATTGCCTGGGACGAACCGCTTCAACAGGATATCGGACTGAGAACTTATAATTATGTTTTTAAGGGAGATACTACACTTAACGACTTTAAAAACCGGGATTATGGCGTGGCTGTGGAATTGCCCCTGATATTCATGCAAAAGGCTTTCAGGCTGAAAGATTCCCGCAATATTTATCTGATGCGCCATCTGGTTACCCATCTTTTTTTTCTGCTAAGTGGTTTTGCCTTTTACCTTTTGATCCGGATCCTTTACCGGAATAAAATCCTTGCCGTCTCCGGCTATCTTATGTTTTTAATCACCCCGAGGATCTATGCGCAATCTTTTTTTAACAGCAAGGATATTCCTTTCATGTGCATGTTTATATTTTGCTTCCTGGCATGTGTGCTGGCATTCAGGGATAAAAAGATCCGGAACTTTATTATTTTAGGGATCCTGAGCGGCCTGCTGATTGACATCAGGGTCATGGGAATTGTAATCCCGGCTATTGTTACAGGGCTGGTTCTGATCGACACGTTCAGGGGCCCTCAACGGAAAGAAATGATCATCCGTTATCTGGTGTATCTCTTTCTGACTATCCTTATCGTGATCCTGGCCTGGCCATGGTTATGGCACGATCCGGCAGGACGTTTCAGGATTGCTTTAGCAAACATGTCGAAGTTCAGATGGGACAATAATGTCCTGTTGAACGGGGATTTTTTTCGGGCCTCGAAAGTTGGCTGGCAATACCTGCCCCGATGGTTTGGACTTACAACCCCTATTGTCTACCTGTTGCTTGGAATCACAGGTTTTATATTCCTGGTCATTCGTTTTTTCAGAAATCCACTGGCTTTTATCGGACAGACGAATGATCGTAATCAATTGATCTATCTGGCATGCTTTGCAGGACCGGTTATTTCTGTCATCGTATTGCATTCAGTGTTATATGATGCGTGGAGGCAGATGTATTTTATCTACCCGTCATTTCTTCTTCTGGCAATCTATGGCCTGTTTTGCATCTTTAATGCTAAGTTCTTTTCCGGTGACCTGCCAAAAGTTATGGTTATTATTTTTATGATCGTTTCTATGACAGGGACTGTTTTTACCATGATAAAAAGCCATCCTTTTGAAGATGTTTATTTTAATATCCTTTTATCTAAAAAAGACCAGTACCTCCGGAAGACCTTTGAACTGGATTATTGGGGTACCTCCTATAAAAAGGCCTTGGATCACATCCTTGCTATTGACCGGGCGTCTGTTTTAAAGATTGAGGTCGCAAACCTTGCCGGTGAACATAACTTTTATATCCTGAAACCTGAAGACCAAAAACGGATCAGTTATGTTGAATCTGATGATCTGGCGGATTATTTTATCACCAATTATCGCTGGCATCCGCGGGATTACAAGTATCCGAAGGAGAAAAAAATATTTTTCATCACGGTTCAGAACAGTGAAATATGCACGGTCTGGAAACTGCATTAATAGCGACTCATGAATACGATCTGTATCATTATTCCTTTTTATAACGAAGCTACCCGTTTTCCGGCTGGTGAGTTCCTGGAATTTCTTCAAAAGGATCAGGAAACTACATTCTGTTTTGTGAATGATGCAAGTACCGATGAAACCGGAAATCTCCTGCATACCCTCCAGGAAAAAGATCCTGATCGGATTCTTGTGACCACCTTACCCGAAAACAAAGGGAAGGCCGAAGCCGTGAGAGCCGGGATGATCATGGCTTTGCAGCATTTCTCATCCGGATATTTCGGTTATTTTGATGCAGACCTGTCTACCAGGCTTGAGGAAGCAGTCCGTTTGCGTTCCTGCCTCCAGGAGAAACCCACAATTGAATTTGCTTTTGGATCACGGGTAGGAATTCTTGGCGTCAGGATTGAACGAAAACTTTACCGTCACCTCATCGGCAGGGTCATTGCCACGTTCATTTCCAATATTCTTCATCTCATGGTATATGACACACAATGCGGGGCAAAACTGTTCACGCGGAAAATGGCAGCCCGGGTATTCGAAACGCCCTTCATAACCCGATGGCTTTTTGATGTCGAGATCCTGGCACGGATCATCGGAATATTTGGCAGGGTCAGGATCGAAGAAGTCGTTGTGGAAGTACCTGTGAAATCATGGATCGACAAAGGGGGATCAAAGTTAAGCTGGACCTATGGATTCAGGGTTTTTTATGATTTGTGGAGGATCAAGAGTCATTACAAATCCTTTGTATAATATTTTTTTCTACCTTTGCACTTCTTAAAAAAAGCTCATTATCATAACTTTATATACTATGCTTTCCAACAGAATTAACTACCTCTCCGAATCTGAAACCCTGGCCATGTCGCGTAAATGCAGGGAACTAAATGCAATGGGCCAAAATGTGATCAACCTTAGTCTTGGCGAACCGGATTTCAACACCCCTGATTATATTAAAAATGCAGCAAAAAAAGCCATTGATAATAATTTTTCCTTTTATCCCCCGGTAGCCGGCTATGCCGACCTGAGGGAAGCTGTTTGCATCAAGCTGAAAAGAGATAATAACCTTGACTACACCAGCAATCAGATCGTGGTTTCCACTGGCGCTAAACAGTCAATTGCCAATGTTGTTCTTTGCATCGTCAATCCAGGGGATGAAGTCCTCTTGCCGGCACCTTACTGGGTATCCTACAAGGAAATAGTCAAGGTTGCAGAAGGGAAATCCATTTTTATCCCAACTACAGTCGAACGGGAATTCAAGGTTACCCCTGCACAGATCGAGGCAGCCATTACGCCAAAAACCAAACTGATCATTTTCAGTTCCCCATGTAACCCCACAGGTTCTGTCTATTCAAGGGAAGAGCTGAAAGGGATTGCAGAGGTCCTGGCGAAATATCCACAGGTGACCATTGTGGCAGATGAGATCTATGAGCACATCAATTTCATCGGAAAACATCAGAGTATTGCCCAGATCGATTTTATCAAAGATCATGTAGTCCTGGTCAATGGTGTTTCAAAAGGATTTGCAATGACAGGATGGAGGATAGGTTATATTGCTGCTCCAATTGAAATTGCAAAAGCCTGCGATAAACTGCAGGGGCAGTTCACTTCGGCAGCTTCGTCTATTGCCCAGCGTGCTGCGCTTGAAGCGATAATAACTGATCCTGATACCAAAGAGCTCCGGACAATGAAAGCAGCTTTCCGAGAAAGAAGAGATTTGTTATTAAAGTTACTGGGAGAAATCCCGGGGTTCAGGCTTAATCATCCCGATGGTGCTTTTTATGTTTTTCCTGATATTTCATGGTATTTCGGTAAATCTGATGGTGAAACCACTATTCATAATGCAAATGATTTCTGCATGTATATCCTGAATAAGGCTTTTGTCGCAACCGTTCCCGGGGATGCATTTGGCGATCCGAATTGTATACGATTCTCTTATGCCACTTCGAAGGAGAAGCTGATTGAAGCCGTGAAGCGTATAAAAACGTTGCTCATTGAATTGAAAACCAACTAATCCTGCTATGACAAACAATAAAAAACTGATCAACTGGGTCAACGAATGGTCGAATCTATGCCAGCCTGATAAGATTCACTGGTGTGACGGTTCCGAAGAAGAAAATACCCGGTTATTTGATTTGATGGTAACTAACGGAATGGCTATCCGGCTTAACCAATCAAAGCGACCTGAAAGTTATTATTTTCAGAGTGATCCCAGCGATGTTGCACGTGTGGAAAACCGCACCTTTATCTGTTCTGAAAAAAAGGAAGATGCTGGTCCTACCAACAACTGGGTGGAGCCGGCAGAGATGAAAACAAAGTTAACGGAAGCTTTCCGCGGTTCGATGAAAGGCCGGACCATGTATGTTATCCCATTCAGTATGGGGCCACTTGGGTCAAGGATTTCACAAATCGGCATCCAGATCACTGATTCCCCTTATGTTGTCGTTAACATGCGTATTATGACCCGGATGGGCAAAGCTGTTCTTGATGTTTTGGGAGAGAATGATTTTGTTCCCTGTCTTCATTCAGTAGGTGCACCCCTCGAACCTGGCCAAAAGGATGTCAAATGGCCCTGTGCGCCGATTGAACAAAAATATATCGCACATTTCCCTGAAACCAATGAGATCTGGTCATTCGGGAGCGGTTATGGTGGGAATGCCCTTCTTGGAAAAAAATGTTTCGCTTTGCGTATTGCTTCGGTCATGGCACGACGGGAAGGATGGATGGCAGAGCATATGCTCATTATGGGAGTAACCAATCCCAAGGGCATTAAAAGATATTTTGCAGCCGCATTCCCCAGTGCCTGCGGAAAAACGAATCTTGCCATGCTGATACCCACGATTCCAGGCTGGAAGGTTGAAACAGTAGGAGATGATATTGCCTGGATGAAATTTGGGGAAGACGGACGTCTTTATGCTATCAATCCGGAAGCAGGTTTTTTCGGCGTAGCTCCTTATACCTCTAAGGAGACCAATCCCAACGCCATGTTATCCTGCCGGGCTAATTCCATTTTCACAAATACCGCCCTGACACCCGATAAGGATATCTGGTGGGAAGGCATTGGAACAGAGATCCCGGAGGGTTCTATCACATGGACCAACCAGGTTTATGACAAAATAAACTGCCAATTTGCTGCTCATCCCAATGCACGCTTTACTGCACCGGCAAACCAGTGTCCGGTAATCGATCCGGACTGGGAAAATCCCAGGGGTGTACCAATCTCAGCATTTATTTTCGGAGGACGACGTCCAGGTACAGTTCCTCTTGTTTACCAGTCCTTTGACTGGAACCATGGGGTATTCATTGGTTCTATCGTGGGATCGGAAGTAACTGCAGCAGCCATTGGTCTGAAGGCAGGGGTACGACGTGATCCTTTTGCAATGCTTCCGTTCTGCGGATATCATATGGGAGATTATTTCGATCATTGGGTTAAAATTGGCGCCACCGCTCCTGATAAAAACAAACTGCCTAAGATCTTTAATGTAAACTGGTTCCGGAAGGGTTCCGACGGGAAGTTCCTTTGGCCGGGGTATGGCAACAACATCAGGGTGCTTCAATGGATCTTTGATCGGACAGATGGTGAGGGGATTGCTGATGAGACACCAATCGGGTACGTGCCTGCCAGAGGAGCAATTGATGTTACCGGACTGAATGGAGTCGAAAAAAACATGACAGAACTTCTGAAGGTTGACAGGAAAGAGTGGCTTGATGAATGTGTGTTAATTGCTGAGCATCAGGCAACATTCGGCGACAGATTGCCTAAAGAACTTTCACTTCAATTCAAAAATCTGAAACAACGGCTGAACACATAAGAGATGCCTGAAATACGTAAGATATATACCAAGACCGGCGATCTCGGGGAAACTTCCCTTCTTGGAGGAACCCGTGTTCCAAAAAGCCACGAGCGTGTTGAAGCATATGGTACCATTGATGAAATGAACTCTTTTTTGGGGCTTCTCCGTGACCAGCCAATCGGAGAACATTACCAACAGGTATTGCTAAGAATACAGGAAAACCTCTTTGTTGCCGAGTCCAGAATTGCAGCAGATCCCAATTTACAGCATACCACACTTCCCATTTTTCAGGCAGATGAAATCCTTTTTCTGGAAAGTGAGATCGATAAGATGAACAAATCCCTTAAAGACCTGACTCATTTCATCCTTCCCGGAGGGTACACCCCATCTTCCTTATGCCATGTGGCCCGCACTGTTTGCCGTCGCGCAGAACGCAGGTTAGTCAAACTGGCTGCAACAAATAACCCTCCAGATGAGATAATAATAAGATACCTGAACCGTTTATCAGATTACCTGTTCGTTCTTGCCCGGAAAATATTATTTGACGCAGGAGTGGATGAGACATTATGGAATCCTTCGCATTAAAGAAAAAAATGACAATTGACATTTTGAATGTTTTTTTAATACTTTTGCAAAAAATTCATATAGCATTTAACCCATGTATTGGACATTAGAATTGGCTTCAAAGTTGGAAGACGCACCCTGGCCTGCAACCAAAGATGAACTTATCGACTGGGCAATCCGTTCTGGCGCCCCACAGGAAGTAATTGAAAATTTAAGGGAGATCGAAGATGAGGGTGATACCTATGAGCGTATTGAGGATATCTGGCCTGATTATCCGACCAAGGATGATTTTTTCTTTCATGAGGACGAATACTGACCTTTTAAAAAAAATTACAAAAGACCGCTCAAAAATGACCGGTCTTTTTTTTGCCTTAAAAATGTTTCTCCCAGCAACGGCGGCGTATATAAATCCGGGAATCATAATTCTTCCAGATTGAGATGGCTTTAAAATTATTCTCCAATTGAGGCTGTGTGGTCGCGTTGACAATCCCGTGTTTAAGATAAACTTTCTGCAATTCATAATAAACCAGGGCCAGGGCTCCTTTCCCTTGGTAATCGGGACGAACACCGATGAGGTACATGTGAATGGAATTATTCTTCCTTAATGCCCTGTAAAGATGCAGAAATCCGAATGGAAAAATTCTGCCGTTACATTTCTGGAGAGCATGGGTCAGGTCGGGTATGGTAACGCCAAAGGCAATGATATCATCTTTATCATCGAGAACGACTGAAACAAATTCAGGCTGTATAAATCCAAAATATTGTTTTGTATAAAGCTCGATCTGTTTCTCATTGATTGCCGCAAAACCATACAAATCACTGAATGCATCGTTCATCATGCGGAACATTTTTTTTGTGTAAGGGAGAAAATCCTTGGCTTTTTTCGCTTCCAACATCCGGAGATGATATTTTTCCTTAACCAATGCTACCGAACGTGCAACCTTTCCGGGGATTACTTTTGGAATCTTTATGTCGAATTGTACCCAAT
>CAZUYY010000100.1:0-7925 GCA_964624935.1 uncultured Prolixibacteraceae bacterium | reverse complement strand
GGTTGGCGTGATGTAATGTAAAGGAACCATGAATCGCAGGCCTGTTGCAATTACCCCCAGGATTACTGAAAATATCAGGATCCGGCGAAGGAATATTAGATAGCCGAAAGAATTATTCCATTCCATAAGCTAAGAGATACCAAGGAAGTTTGAAAATAAGATAGAGTTATATTCCAATGGTTTTCTAGATGTCATTGTTTTCTGAGAAAATTCCGAGTGACCGAATAAATGGAAAGAATGACAGAAAGAAGCGAGAAAAGAATAATCAATAGAGGCCCGGAATGCAGCCATTCATCCAGTTTATAACCACCAAAAACCCCAATCAGAATAATGGTCAGCATCTGGAGCCCCATGCCCGAATAGCGTGCATAGGAATTAAGCTGTCGTTTCCTTTGGTCGAATTTCATTTTGCTTCCCTGGCGGAGGAACATTAACTTTTGTCCCTGAACTTTCCATGATACAGTTTCCTGAAAATTTGGCTCCCGGTTCAATTGACAGTTTGTTGGTTGTTATATCTCCGGTGTACCTGGCAGTTTCTTTCAGTGTAAGGAGTTCGGAAACTTTTACAGTCGCTTTCACTTCACCTGAAAAATCGGCATTCTGGCAAATGATCTCACCTTCAATATTACCCGTAGGGCCAACCACAACCTTTCCTTTGCAGTTGATCGTTCCAATGAAGCAACCGTCGAGCCTGAAATCCCCGTTGACTTTAATCTCTCCTTTTACCACGGTGCCTGCGCTCAGCAGATTTATGGAAGGAACTTCTTCTTCTTTATTTTTTACCATAATATCAATGTATTATCGAAAGAAAACAATTTTTAAGACAATCCAAAGATAAAGGAAAATACCTAACAATCAAGAAAAATATTGGTTTAAAATTAAGAAATAGCAAAGGAAGAATACAGAAACGTCATTTCTTCACAGTATAATATTTTTCGAAGAAACGCAAATATTGTTTGATGTCTTTATTTCTATAGAAAATTGGGTAGTTTTCAGCTGATATTACAAAATCATCATATTCACCTGAATTCACAAGTTTTGTGAAAATATAAGGATTATTCTGAATTGAAATGTAATAATCCATGGCTTTTTCATCATTGTCGAAATTATTCACAGTGATCATCTCCTGTGGACCACCAAGTAAGAGGCTGTTTACATGCAGTTCCTCGAGACTGTGTGATTTTGCATTAAAGTCAGCAATTCTGATTTTCAACGCATTGATATCTACTTTGTTATTATTTGCAATAAGAATAAAGAAATGGATAGATTTGGGATTAAAGGAATAAAGTTTAGTGATGCTTTCAGGTAAGGCAGTCGTGTCGGATATAACGGGTTCTCCCTTCGAATTTCGCTGGGCTTTCAGGTAATCGAGGACTTTCTGTGCCAATGGATGGACAGGGCTTTTTGGGTATCTGGTCAAGACCCGTTGCATGCCAGCGGCCAGGGAATCAACGACTTCTATCTTTCCAATGGCTAAGGCTTTCAGGTAATCAAACCTTGGGATGAGTGCAGTATCTCCGGGATATTTTGCAAAAGCTATGTCAGCGTTGTTGATTACCATATAGTACTGCTGGTTCATAAAAGCTTTGTACGTATCTTCATAAAGATTGCTAACTTCTTTCCGTTTTGACTGGACTTCTTTATAATAGTTAGGGTTTACCAGCAATTTAGCGAAATCAGTTTCCGGGTAACGCGTCAGGATCACGTTTTTAAAGGTATCGCTTTTTGGTTGATTATCCAATGTTTTATAAAGCATATAAAGCTCATAATAGGAAGCCACGGTAAATTTGTTACCAGGAAACCGGTTGTTCAGGGTCTGGAAAGATTTAATAGCATGCTCATAATCATTCAGGCCTTCCACATAAATAAATCCCAAATTATAATATGCCTGTATCATGGTATCATTTGAAACCTTCATTTGTTTTGAAGTGAATGGGATGTCCGGGAGATAATAGGCTCTGTCTTTCGGGTTTTTTGATTTAGGAAGGTTTTTTTTCATCTTTGTCGTATCCCCTCCGCCTGAAGCCTGTGAAGTGGTATCTTCAGTCGTTTCCGGGATTTCCATCACAATAGTTTTATTTGTGAGAAACCAGTTGTCTTCCAATTTCCGGTGACCCCATTTCTGAATGAAACTTGAGAAGCCATTTGAGGTGGCTGATGGATTATAGAAGTACCAGGCTCCGTTTGATGGCCCGGATGGAGCTCCCCCGGGTGATTGATTTCTTAATTGTCCAAACAATGCCTGGTTCGCCTGCCGTTCCTGTTCTTCTTTTTGTTTTTTAATTTCATCCGCAACAAGTTTACCTATGATGCCGTCAATAACTGCATTACGCTGGCTTTCAGTCATAGATGCCAGTCTCTGAAGGCTGTCCTCCCGGTCGATAAGCTCAAGGTATTTGACCAGATCCGTGAGTACCGCGGTTTTCTTGCTGATCTCCTGATAGTTCGGAAAGCCTTTTGGGAGAAACTGAAGAGTACTGTCATAATAAGCATGTGCCAGCCTGTAATTTTTATGTGAAAAGAGAATATCAGCAAGCTGCAGGGCCGAAATAGATTTCTGATAATTGTTCTGTTTACTTGTGGCAACAGATTTTTCCAGGTAATCGATGGCAGCAGTTGTATCGGTATTTTTCATAGCAACACTGGCAAGAGCAAAATAAACCTGATCACGGAAGTCCTTATATTTTTCATCCTTGAGCATTTTTTTCAGCTTCTTAACAATGTAGTTGCTATTGCCAGATTTAGCCATATAACATATTGCAAGATTGATTTTTGCATTGAACTCCATTTCGAATGATGCATTTCTTCTGATCACCATCCTGTAATAATTGGAAGCTTCATCATACTGACCGGTACTCTGGTGGATCTGACCAAGAATGAATAAACAACGGGTTTTCATTGATCTTGTCGGTCCCAGTTCAACAGCGCGATCAAGGAATTCAACTGCTGATGAATAGTTTTTTTGAAGAATATAGAAATTCGCATAGCACAATGACAACATTTCCTCATTCGACTCCGGGGCTTTACCCTGACGGATCATGTTTTGAACCATATCAAGCATTGGTTCAGCCCTATTGTAATCGCCAAGCTCCATACTTGATAATGCCTGCCACAACATTGCCTTGTATTTTACAGGGTTATCATTGTATGTCTTTATCACAAATTCAAATGTACGGCGTGCCATCGGATAATCCTGTTTATAGAAATAGGATTTACCGATCAGCATATAGGCCTCATGGATCCAGGGATTGTATTCCTTATTATTAAAAAACATGGAATGTTTCTGAATGGTATTTGTGGCTTTTTTGATTCCGATATCTGCAAATTGATTGATCTTGGAAGTACCACTTTTATCACCTGTATAATAAACAGGAAGTACTATTTCATAATTGTCTTTAGCAGAGGATTCAAAATCCTTTAACCCCTGCCGCATGTTGTCCATGCCGTTCCAATAGACATTGTAATGAGCCGTTACGTTATGGTATGCCCTCCGTGTAAATGTATTTTTCTTGGTAGAACAGGATGGAAAAAAGACAGTTACCGCGAGAAACAAGAAAAGGATAAAGGGAATATATGTCCGGAATTTACTCAAATATGCTGCTTTTTAGTAGTATATTAACTGAATTTTTACAAAAATATTTTAATTTTTTGAATTAACCAGAGTTCCATATAAAATTAATCCACCATGATTAATTCCATATTCAGCAAGGTAGCCGGAAATTATTGCTGTAATCATATGGATTACATTTGAGGTTAGACGTCAGGTTTTTCGCAAACCTATTCTAATCCGAAATACTTAACCTTTGAAATAAACGTTTTTCTTCATACCGTTTGCAATTTTTTCCGAAATTTGCAGACCCTCAGTAAAATGAATGACAAAAGAATGGCCCAGGATAAAAAAGATAAGAAGAAAAAATCATTTCTAAATAAACTTCGGAATAAATACCGGCTTGTTGTTATGAATGATGAGACTTTGGAAGAAAAGCTGACATTCAGACTTTCAAGACTCAATGTATTTGTCGTGCTTGGAACATTGACCATCATTCTGATCATTCTGACTACCATCCTGATTGCCTTTACTTCCTTGCGTGAGTATATTCCCGGATATACAAACGTAGGATTACAAAAAAAACTTTATGAGCTTCAGATCAAGACTGATTCTATCGAAAAAGGGTTGGAAAAGAAGGACCTCTTCATTCAGAATATGAAAGATGTCATGAACGGTAAAGACCTCTCATCTGATATTCCTCTAACTAAAGATTCTCTTCATAAATACAACAACATTAAACTGAAAAAATCACCGGAAGATTCTTCGCTTCGGGCTGAAGTGGAAAATCAGAGTAAATACAACCTCTATCGGTTTGAAAATACTAAGAATGTCCGTCAGAAGAATCAATCCATCGGGAAAGTCCTGTTTTTCATTCCATTGAAAGGGGTGATCACCAATGAATTTAATTCTAAACAGGATCATTATGGTATCGATATCGTTTCTAGACAGGACGAAACTATTAAATGTGTGCTTGATGGCACTGTGATCTTCAGCAACTGGACTCTTGAAACAGGCTATACCATTGTTATTCAGCATCAGGAGAACATAATATCTGTGTATAAGCACAATTCGGCCTTACTGAAGAAAGAAGGAGATTTTGTCAAAGCCGGTGATCCCATAGCTATCATTGGACAGACGGGTGAACTAGCAACAGGTCCACATCTTCATTTTGAGATCTGGAGCGATGGCACACCGGTAAACCCCAAAGATTATATTAATTTTTAAAGAGAAAGACGCCAGGTGAAGAAAAATATTGCAATACTTGGATCTACCGGATCAATCGGCACCCAGGCGTTGGATGTCATCCGCCAGAACCCTGATATATTCTCTGTCGAAGTTCTTACCGGGCAATCAAATGCTGATCTTCTCATACGCCAGTCCATCGAATTTCTTCCCAAGGCTATTGTGATCGGCAAGGAAGAATGCTATGAAAAGGTCAAAGAAGCGCTTCATCCCTTTCCGGTAAAAGTATTTGCCGGTCAGGATTCGCTTTCACAAATCGTGGAAATGGAAGGGATCGACCTGGTATTGAATGCCCTGGTAGGGTATTCCGGGTTGAAACCCACCCTGAATGCCATTCAGGCAGGGAGACCTGTTGCATTGGCAAACAAAGAGACTTTGGTCGCTGCCGGCGATCTGGTTATGACGCTCGCCAGACGGATGAAGGTTCTGATCCTTCCTGTCGATTCAGAGCATTCTGCCATTTTCCAATGCCTGGCAGGAGAAAAAAAGGAAAATATTGAAAAAGTAATTTTGACTGCTTCAGGAGGTCCCTTCAGGGGGGAAAAACGTGAGCATTTGAAAAATGTAACTAAGGAAGCAGCCTTGAATCATCCGAATTGGAAGATGGGGAATAAAGTAACTATCGACTCTGCTTCTCTTATGAATAAAGGGCTGGAAGTAATTGAGGCGAAGTGGTTGTTCGATCTTATTCCAATACAGATTGAAGTGATCGTTCATCCGCAATCAGTTATTCATTCAATAGTTCAGTTTGTGGATGGATCAATGAAAGCCCAACTGGGGCCTCCCAACATGCGGGGGCCTATTCTTTATGCATTTTCTTATCCGGGAAGGGTAATGACAGATTATCCCCGTTTTGATTTTACTGCTTGTTCTCGGTTCACATTTGAACTTCCAGACCGCGATCTTTTCAGAAATCTCGGATTAGCTTTTGAAGCTCTTGAGAAAGGAGGGAATATGCCCTGTATCCTGAATGCTGCCAACGAAATTGCTGTTCAGGCGTTTCTAGAAGACCGTATCAAATTCCTGGATATGCCAAACATCATTGAAAAATGTATGCGTTCTGTTTCTTTTATACAGAGACCGACCTATGAAGATTACGTGCAAACCAACATGGAGACGAGTGCAAAAGCCCTAGAATACCTTCTGTTGGCTGCCGAACCCTGATAATATTCATTTTTAATTCATTGCGAATGGTTATTCTTATCAAAGTCGTTCAATTGCTTTTGAGTCTTTCAATTCTGGTAATATTCCATGAATTCGGACATTATATTACTGCAAGAATTTTTAAAACCCGTGTGGAGAAGTTTTATGTTTTCTTCAATCCCTGGTTTTCTCTTTTTAAGTTCAAAAAGGGAGAAACCGAATATGGAATAGGGTGGGTACCGCTGGGAGGCTATTGTAAAATTGCCGGGATGATAGATGAATCGATGGACAAGGAACAAATGAAATTGCCACCGCAGCCCTGGGAGTTTCGTTCAAAACCAACATGGCAGAGACTTATTATCATGCTTGGAGGCGTAACAGTAAACATCCTCCTGGCCATCTGTATCTATATTACAGTCCTAACAGTATGGGGTGAGCAATACTTACCGACTTCTGAAGTCAAATATGGTATTTCAGTAAATGCAATGGGGACTGAACTGGGCCTTCGCAATGGCGATCGAATAATTACTGTTGACAACAAAGAAGTCGAAGAATTTTCAGATATACCCAGAAAAATTGTATTGGAGCAGGCAAAAAAGATCCAGGTCCTTCGTGATGGAAAAAAAATGGATATTGATGTTCCTGCAGGATTTGTAAACAAACTGATCCAATCAAAATCAGTGGATTTCATTTCTTTCAGATTTCCATTTGAAGTTCAGAAGTTTGCATTGGGATCAGCGGCTGAAAAAGCCGGGATGAAAGTCAATGACAGGATCATTGGGATCAATGATTCGTTATTTCCCTATTTTGACGACTTCCATGGGGCTCTCCAGCATTATAAAAATCAAAAGGTAAACATACGTATCGTAAGGGCAGGAGATACAATCAGGCTGCCAATCACCATTCCTGCTGAAGGAAGGATCGGCGTTTACAACAAGAATTTATCAGTCTATTTCAAGCTGAAAGAAAAATCGTACAATGTTATTACTGCTATTCCCGTGGGCTTTTCCATGACCTTTGAAAGAACAGCGGATTACCTTAAATCGCTGAAACTACTTTTTTCACAGGAGAAAGCTTATGAATCGGTGGGAGGGTTTATTTCTATTGGGAGTTTGTTCCCTGATGTATGGGATTGGCTGACTTTCTGGACATTTACAGCCTTTCTTTCCATCATGCTTGCTGTCATTAATATTTTACCTATTCCTGCATTAGACGGAGGACATGTGATGTTCCTCCTCTATGAGATAATTTTCAGGCGAAAACCAAGCGATAAATTCATGGAGTACGCACAAATAACCGGCATGATAATCCTTTTTGGGATTCTGATCTTCGCAAACCTCAATGATGTTCTGAAATTGTTCAAGTAAATCTATCACACGCAGAAGGACACAACGACCATCTCTGCCTTTCTGATGCAGACAGAGAGCATCAAACATCCGATATTTATGTTGACACTTTTTCATTCAACGATTTAAACCCTTCGCCGAAAATCTCGTTTGCCTCCAGAACGGTCAGAAAGGCCTTCGGGTCAATTTCATGGATATATTCTTCAAGGGTGAACAATTCTCTCCGGTTAACTACCGTAAAAATAATCTTACGCTCGGCCATGTTAAACATCCCTTTACCTTCAATTAAAGTCCCACCCCGGTTGAGGTTGTTGATTATCTTATCACGGATCTCCTCGTGCTTTTCAGAGATAATGAAAACGCTTTTGTCATAGCTTATCCCGGCCATTACGATATCAATCACCTTGCCAGTGATGAAGATGACGATCCAGGAATACAACGGAATTTTCCAGTCACGGAATACTGCAAGCCCAATCAATACAATTGTTGAATCCACATAAATCATCAGCATTCCCAATGGCAATCGGGTATATTTAGCGAGGATCATTGCGACGATATCAGAGCCGCCTGAAGTTGCTTTCGAGCGGAAGATCAGTCCCAGTCCCAGTCCCATCATCACTCCACCAAATATGGATGACAGCAAA
>CAZUYY010000099.1:0-8026 GCA_964624935.1 uncultured Prolixibacteraceae bacterium | reverse complement strand
TTGGAAAACCCTTTTATCAGTACCTGATATCTGGGGGGCTGTAACCGAGATCTGGCAATTCAATTCCTGGCTGAAGGAAAGAGTAGAAATAAGGAAAATTGCAGATAAAACAAGGATCTTCTTCATGTCATTTTTTAATTAATAAATCAAGCCTTGTTCGGGCCCACGAGTAATTTTTCAATAACATCCAGAATGTCAACGGCAACTTCTTTTTTACTTTTTATTTCACCTTTCAGAGTTATTCCTTTCCTGCCGAATATTGTGACCTGATTGTTTTGAACTCCAACGCCAGCACCTTTAACATCTAATGAATTCAAGATGATTAAATCAAGATTCTTTTGGTTGAGTTTATTCCTGGCATTTTGAATCCCGTCTCCTGATTCAAGGGCAAACCCAACCAGAAGTTGATTCTTTTTCTTAAGCTTTCCAAGTTCTTCTAGGATGTCCCTGGTCTTCTTAAGTTCAAGAGAAACCATTTTCTCCTTCTTCTTAAGTTTTACCCCGGATACATTTACAGGAGTATAATCTGCCACAGCAGCAGCCATGATAACAACATCAGCAGAAGGAAAATTGCTTATACAGGACTGATACATTTCTTCTGCTGAGACTACTCGTTCATAATGGATTTCCGGGTCAGGGCATCCCAAATTATTAGGCCCGCTTATTAGCGTGACGGTTGCCCCCCGGTAGAATGCTTCTTCTGCAATGGAAAATCCCATTAACCCGGAGGAATGATTTCCGATGTACCTCACCGGATCTATCGCTTCATAGGTTGGTCCCGCTGTCACAAGGATTGTCTTACCTGTAAGATCCCTTTTTCTGTTAAAAAAAGAAGTCAGATCTGACAGAATATTTTCCGGTTCCTCCATCCTTCCGGGGCCGGATAGGCCACTCGCTAATTCACCAACCTGGGGTTCTATGATTATATTACCAAATGAGCGAAGAATATTGATGTTTTTTTGTGTTGAAGGATGTTTGTACATGTCGAGGTCCATCGCCGGAGCAATGAAAACCGGACATTTTGCAGAAAGGTAAGCAGTAACCAGAAAATTATCAGAAATGCCGTTGGCCATCTTCCCAAGTGTGTTGGCTGTAACTGGGGCAAAAACCATTGCATCTGCCCAGGAACCGAGTTCCACATGATTGTTCCATTCACCGGTCGACTCTTCGAAAGGTTCAATGATGACATTGGAACGGGAAAGTGTGGAAAGGGACAGCGGTGTCACAAAGTCAGCAGCGGAAGGGGTCATGATCACACGAACCAATGCTTCTTCCCTGACGAGTAGACGCACCAGAAAAGGAATTTTATAGGCCGCAATACTTCCGGTTATTCCGATAACAATTCTTTTCCCTTTTAGCATGTACGGGAAATTAAAGATTAAAAGTCGTCTTGATGCTCTTTATGAGGATTTCTGAAAAACACTTCTCCGTTAATGTATTCCTGGATGGCTATAAGGGTAGGCTTTGGAAGATGTTCGTAATATTTGGCAATTTCTATCTGTTCCCTGTTTTCAAAAATCTCTTCAAGATTATCGGTTGAAGATGTGAATTCAGAAATTTTCTGTTTTAATTCTTCTTTCATTTCAAGAGAAATCTGGTTTGCTCTTTTTGAAAGAATGGATACCGTTTCATAAACATTGTTGGTACCCTTTGTAAAATCTTCAATATTCCTGGTTATGGCAACATTTTCGGTCTTTACCTTTTTATAATCCATCGTATTATTTTTTATTAATGTTTGGAGTTTTTTTCTGGTTCTTTAATCCCAACAGGTCAAGTTCCTTCTGGGATTTTTCTTTCATTGATTTGGCTTCAGCCATAAATTGACTGTTAGGATATAAAGTAGCGAAGTCATTAAAGGCTGTAAATGCTTTTTGAAGTCTTTCTGGTTTCCTCGGATCAATGCTTTCCATTCCATATTTATTGTAGCATTTGAAGATGAGAAACATGATTTCTTCTTTTTTTTGCGTTTCCGGGTAATCTTTCAGAACATTATTTAATGATGTGGCTGCAGCAATATAGTCTTCCATTTTGTAATACAACAGGGCTATTTGGTAATCCTTTTTCTCTAATTTTGCCCTCATCTTATCAATGAGGTCGTTACACTCAGGAACACGTTTACTTTCAGGATAAGTATTAATAAAAGCCTGCAGTTCCTTTATAGCATCATGAGTTGTTGTTTGATCCAGGCTATATTCAGGTGAACTCAAACAGTTGCAGTAAGCGCTCATATAGGTGCATTCTTCTGCTTCACGTGTGTTGGGAAAATTCGAACTGAACCGTTTAAAATAATACGCGGCCATCGTATAATCCTTCGAATAATAATAACAATAAGCCTGGTTATAATAAATTTTTTGAGCTTTATCTGTGGCTCGCATGACACCCATCAACTGATCAAAAAGCTGCAATGCCCTTGAATAATCCTTTTCATTGTATAATTGTAAAGCCGTTGTATATTTTTTCTCGGTATCATCACTTTTTAGCAACTTTGAAAATTTACAAGAAGTAGATAGAAAAATCAGCAATGACAAGCAAAAGAAGAGAAAACACTGTTTCATTGTGCAAAATTACAACTTTTCCTTTAAAGATAACAATATTTTTCTCCGGGATTCCCAACTAAAACACAGGTGTTTATTCAAGCAGTTTCCGGAAATTTAGTTTATCTGATAACGTTATCCTGAAACGATTAGTATACTATTCAATGATGTTAATGAATCGGGGAAACATAAATTTGCTAATCCATCCTAAAGAAGTAATTTTGTCCGAAGTTTCCTCAAGAGTATAATTTTCAAAGGAATTCATGTTAATTGATTATCGTTCAACTTATAAAAACAAACTCAGGTGGATATTTTTGAAAAAGTAATCTCAAACAAAGGCCCTCTTGGGCAATATGCAGACCAAGGGCACGGATACTATTATTTCCCAAGACTGGAAGGACAGATATCCAATAAAATGATCTTCAAAGGTAAAGAATGCATCGTGTGGAGCTTAAATAATTATCTGGGACTTGCTAACCATCCTGAGATCAGGGAAACGGATGCCAAAGCAGCTTCAGACTGGGGAATGGGATATCCAATGGGTGCCAGAATGATGTCAGGACAAACGGATTATCATATCGAACTGGAACGTCAGTTAGCCGATTTTGAAGGTAAGGAATCTGCATATCTTTTGAATTTTGGATATATGGGAATGACCTCTATCATTGATTCACTCCTCGATCGTCATGATGTGGTTGTTTATGATTCAGAGTCACATGCCTGCATTATAGACGGTTTACGCCTTCATATCGGGAAACGTTTTGTGTACCCTCACAATGACATGGTAAGCTTTGAAAAACAATTAGAAAGGGCAAAGAAGCTGACTGACGGGACCGCAGGGGGAATTCTTGTAATAACTGAAGGTGTTTATGGTATGGCGGGTGATCTCGGTGACCTTAGGGGAATTCTTGCATTAAAAGATAAATATCACTTCCGCCTTCTGATTGATGATGCTCATGGTTTTGGGACCATGGGTACTTCCGGTAAAGGAACCAGTGAACATCAACAGGTTATGGATAAGGTCGATATTTATTTCGGGACATTTGCTAAAGCCATGGCGGGCATTGGAGCTTTTGTCGCCAGTGACAGACAGATCATCAAATCATTGGCATATAAAATGCGGTCGCAGATTTACGCAAAATCGCTTCCCATGCCGATGGTTATTGGCGCTATGAAAAGGCTTGAGCTTATCAAAACCCAGCCTGAGTTGAGAAAGAAACTATGGACCATTGTAAAAGCGTTGCAGTCGGGATTGAAAGAAAATGGATTTGATGTTGGCAATACTGCATCACCGGTAACACCAGTATTTATGAAGGGTGGAGTTGGCGAAGCCACTCAATTAGTGCAAGACCTGAGAGAGCATTACGGCATTTTCTGTTCCATTGTTATTTATCCAGTCGTTCCCAAAGGAACCATCATGTTGCGCCTTATTCCTACAGCAGTTCATACTTTGGAAGATGTTGAATATACGATTGATACTTTCAAGAAAATCAAACAACAACTGTTAGCGGGAAAATATTCAACAGGCGGTGTTCCGAATGTCGGTGATGCTTTTTGATACTCATACGATTTATGCTCAAAAGACCCGGTTCTGCAAGTAGAATTTTATGGTTTTTCTACAAGACCAGGCGGAAAATACATATTTTACGAAAAAGAGGCACCTTTACTCATAAGACACCAAAGAATGAGCGGCTAAAACTCGCTTCTGCTTCCCGACTGAAGAGATCAAGAAAGTTTCGCAAAAAACTTCGCCATATATTCCTATATTTCCGAACCAGAACACTGAAACGGTATAATAAAAAAGTTGATTTTGAAGTAAAAAAGTTAGATGAGTTTCCAAAAGGATATCAGCGTCTTTCAGGTAAGCTTGTTATGAGTGATGCTATCCATCCTTCACTTTCCCGGCCTTCTTTCTGGAAACGTATTCGCCGTTCAATCCGTTTGGCGACGTACGTTATTTTAAAAGCAAGACAAAAAAGGGTGCCTTCAAAAGATGTCTCTTCCAGCAAAAAGAAGCCTGAGATATACCGAAAGCTCCGTTATCTTTATCATACTGGAAAGCTTTTTCAAATCAGATTCAGACCATTAATTGAATTCTTAGACAGGAATTATTCCTTTTTGGGAAATGGAAAATACCTGATTGTATTACTTAATTCTACATTTATTTTTCTTCTGGCCTATTTTTTTGTATTCTTCGTTAAAGAGATTGCAATCGTAATTGCAGCAAGAAGTTTCAGTATTAATGCGGTAATGATGTATTACGATGTCGAATTCCTTATCCGCAGCAGGGATTGGACGGCCGATGCTGTACAGGTTGTATTTAGCACAGGACCTGTTATTGTATTTATGCTGATGTTGATAACAATTATTACATTTTTTCTTATCAGTTACGAAATCTGGACCATCCGGCTTTTTATCCTATGGATTTTCCTTCATGCGTTAACTCAATCATTCGGAGAAATGATTTGTGGTGCATTACTTAATCAGGGATTTGGATGGGTTCTGGCTTATCTCTATATTAATGACACCACGAAGATGTTACTGGTGATTGGGATAATAATAGCAATGGTGACTAGCGGGTTGGTTTTTTCAAGGTTTATGTTGCTTACTGGAAACATCTATTTCAACTTCATTAATAAAGCCAACCGGAGCCCTTTTCTTATGTCGCAAATCTTACTTCCTTTCCTGATTGGAACGGGAATGATCACATTCATTAAACAACCCCTGTTGAATAGCTTTGAACCTGTCGTGGAAAGTTCAATGATGCTCATACTACTTCCCGCCCTGCTTAATGCCCGTTTCTCCGATGATTTATTCTTCGATGAAGAACCAAGGAAAATTCGCATCAAATGGGTCTGGATCTTAATATCGGTGTTAATACTCATCCTTTTCCGGGTTTACTTCTGGAAAGGAGTGAGGATCTAAAACATTTTAGTAACTCAGATCTGGAGAATCTTCCGGGGTATTTTATTTACTGAATTACAATTTTGTTTTCATAAATAGTCTTACCATTATCCAATCTCAAAAGGTATATTCCTTGCGGATAATGTGTCAGGTCAAGTTGTACAACTTTCTTTTCTCCTGATCCATCGAACGATCCTGATTGCAGAAATCTCCCTGTCATATCATATACCGAATAGAGGAATGAGCCGGTTCCTGGTTCAGGAAGAAGCAAGTGAACATTGCCATTAGAAGGATTGGGATAAACAAGGTCAATTGAATTCTCTGCTTCATTCTGAATCCCAAAATTATTAGGTACCAATTTGACATTCAGCCTGGTCGTGTTCCTATTTATAACATTGACACCGCTGACAGTTTTTGGACGATAACCGCTACAGGTGAATGTAAGTGCCCATGTACCCTCTATAATCGGTCTGTAATACCAGCCGGTAGATGCATTTGAAAATTCCCATGAATTGAGTGTATCATGACCAGGTATCATGATCATTGCGTTGAGAGGAACACCTGTGATGGAATCAGTGACCTGTCCGTTGATTCCATTCGTAGATTCTTCTATAAAATTTAAAAACGACCGTTTAGTGAAGTTCCAATAATTAACCAATGAATCAGGTAATATTGTTTTAACATAGGCTAATTCAATGGTCACTTCACGACCATAATGAAAATAGGTCATATAATCCTGTCGGCCTCCCGTAACCTGGTACCATGCATAGCCATTCGTTATTCCGCTATTAAATTCGTCCATATAACTCGGATAGCTATGAAGGTGGACGGTATCAGCAAATTCATGGCTTACAAACTGAAACCAGGCATCATCTGGATGAATTTGTTCCCATGTATCCCAGGGATAGTTTACAACTTCATCTCCAGTATGAAAATTTGCAGACATTACAAAGTGATGAACTGAATCACAATGCATGAAAGCTTTGGTCTCGTCTTGCCAGGGGAGTTCGTCAGGATGTGGGCCTGCTTGCGGATCAGGATTGTTCCTGTTCAGGTCAACGCCATTAGCATTGTACCTTGTTGCTCCGTAAACGGTAGAGTCACCGCCGGCATAAGTTCCGTCAGGATTAGCCAATGGGTTAATATAGATCTGGTAATTATTCAAGAGGTTGGTGATCCTTGGAACAGTTCCATAACCACTTAGTAATGAATCTATCAGGTGTAACATCAGGATATACCCAACAGGTTCATCGCCATGCATAGTCGATGTGTAGAAAAACTCAGGTTTTGCACGGTTCACGTTGACGCTGTCACTGAGTTTAACGGCAAGCAGAATTCGCCTGTCTGTTGAATACCCCAATGTGTCAAGCCTGCAGATGGCAGGATGATTAGCCGCGAATCCCTGCATATAACTGACATATTGCTCGAAAGTCGGATAAAAATCCCATACTGTACCTGAATTCATGCTTTTCCTGCCCCCTCCCCTTTTAAGATCCGATCTATTTAATAAAGTTCCCGGATGTTGTAATAGAGTGTAGTTGTAGCCAAGGTCAAGAAAATGAGAAAATTCATTTCTGTTGGCATAAGCAAATACTTCATTTCCTTTGACATTATCAATTGAAATTATCTTTGTTAATACCTGGATTTCACTTCTGTCAAATATCTGAAAAGAAAAATAGATCTCTTTGTTGTTATTGAACAAGTCGTCAAGAGTTTGCTGTTTATTCTTCTGGGCATGAGCCGGAGAAAATAGGATGACAAACATCAAAGTAATTAAAATAGTGTAGTTTGTTTTCATTTTAAATGATTTGTTCTATTTGTTTTTTAATTAGTTTATGAACTTCTTTGTTGACCGGAACCAGCGGTAAACGGACAATTTCTTCGCAGAGTTCCATGATACTCAGTGCTGCTTTAATACCGCCGGGGCTGCCATCAAGAAAAAGAGTATTGATAAGGTCAATGAGTTCATAGTGAATTTTTCTGGCCGAAGGGAAATCTCCTTTTAGTCCGGCTCTGACCATTTCTGAAAATTTTGCAGGGGTTGCATTTGCAACCACAGAAATTACACCATCAGCCCCCATGGCAAGCAAAGGCAATGTTATTGCATCATCACCGGATATTACAAGAAACCCTTCCGGGCGATGCTTTATTAACTGGAAGATCTGATCAAAATTCCCTGAGGCTTCTTTGATCCCGATAATGTTGCTGAAATCATGCGCCAGTTTCAGTGTTGTGTTAGCAGAAATATTGCTTGAGGTCCGGCTTGGAACTGTATAAAGTATCACAGGTACAGGGCTGGTTTCTGCAACAATTTTAAAATGCTGATAAATCCCTTCCTGGGAAGGTTTGTTATAATAAGGACAAACGGAAAGAATCGCGTCAATATCTTTAAAAGGAGTTCCATGAATGGAAAGCACAAGATCAGAGGTATTATTCCCTCCCATTCCAAGCACCAATGGAACACGGTGATTGATTCTTTCAACTGCAAACTCAATCAATGTCTTTTTTTCAAGCTTAGAAAGAGTCGAAGATTCTCCGGTGGTTCCAAGCAACACAATATATTCGACCCCATTGTGGATAGTGTAGTT
>CAZUYY010000098.1:0-8081 GCA_964624935.1 uncultured Prolixibacteraceae bacterium | reverse complement strand
TATACATAAATATCTTGGTTTTATAAAACTTTGTCTTCAGCCTGCCGGCGGCTTTTTAAATTATGTGGGTCCGGATAACCAGTTTACCGGTCAAAACAAAAAGGTAAATCTGGATGATGCAAATGGAAGAGCTGTTTGGGCTTTAGGATTCCTGATATCATTGATTGAATTTTTACCCGGGAAAATCATTTTCAAGGCCCGGACAATTCTTGAACAATCGCTGCAGCATATAGGTTCAGTGCATTCTACACGTGCCATGGCCTTTGTTATCAAAGGGTTGTACTACTATCAGAGTGCCATCAAATCTCCGGAAAAGCTGGCCCTTTTAAAAACATTTGCCGATCGTCTGGTTCAGATGTACAGGCATGAATCAAGCCAACAATGGGATTGGTTTGAAAGTTATCTGACTTATGCTAACAGTATCTTACCTGAGGCCATGTTATATGCCTGGTTGTCGACAGAGGAATCAATTTATAGAGAGATTGCAAACTCGTCGGTCGATTTTCTATTGTCGCAAACCTTTAATGAAAACGGGATTGAGGTCATTTCCAACAAAAACTGGCTTCAAAAGGGACAAGTTGCAGGGCGTTTTGGCGAACAGCCCATTGATGTTGCTTATACCATAATGACCCTGAGTACATTTTATGAGGTATTTAAGGATGAAAACTACCGCCAGAAGATGGATATTGCATTCAATTGGTTTTTGGGAAACAACCGTTTGCTTAATATTATTTATAACCCATGTACGGGTGGTTGTTATGACGGGTTGGAGGAAACACATGTAAATCTAAACCAGGGAGCAGAATCCACAGTCAGCTATCTGATGGCAAGATTAACGATGGAGAAATATCTGGTTAATCAATCGGATTTTGGCGTGAAGGGTTGGGCGGATTAATAAGCTTCGGCTTTATGATGATCCATACCATTATTTTTTCGTATTATTGGGATGTTCCCATACTATTCTACATATTATTCCTGCCCAGCCTTTTATATCTGTCCTCCTGGTATTTCCACTATGGGTATTTAATACAAGAAGCAGAAACGGGTCAATAATCTCCTGCCAATCCAGCTTTTACCTTGATATACCTCGTGCTGCTGGAACAATTGAGGAACCTAAAAATCCAAATTTTTTAGCAAACAAAAATTTACATCATTCAAACTTTTTCAAGATCGATGTGTTTGGGTTTTGAAAAAGCAGTTTCAATATTTTCAGGAGTTTTGAAAGTGTGAATTATGTAATATATTTAATTATTTGTATAACATCCAGGGGAATCAATGTATCTACCTTTGTACTGTTGTGGGAATTTTCCCACAGGTAATAGTAAATTAAAATGAAAACACAACTACGTAATGCCTTAATTGCAATATTATTGCTTTTAATGCCGACGATGAATTTTGCACAAGCCCCTCCTTTGGGGACTGTAGCTGGATTCGTTCTTTTTACTACTGTTGGTGCAGTAGGTATTGATGGAGTATCGCAGATTACAGGAAATGTCGGATCGAACAGCGGGGGCGTTACCGTCAGTGTTAATGTGAATGGTGTGATTGGTTCAAATGCACAGTGTGCAGTTGATTTGCTTACTGCTTATAATTTTCTAAACAACGCTGTCCCGACTTTCTTCCCGGCTCCATTACTTGGAAATGGGCAAACTCTTACTGCAGGTGTATATTCCATATCCGGTGCAGCGACTTTGAATGGAAATCTTATTTTGGATGCCCAAAATAATGGGAGTGCTGTATTTATTTTTAAAATCCAGGGGTCATTTTCTACAAACGCTAATTCAAAAATCAAGTTGATTAATGGAGCCATGGCGTGTAATGTTTTTTGGAAAGTGGAAGGTTTGGTAAGCCTGGCTTCAGGAACTACCATGAGGGGAACTGTTATTGCAAACAACGCCGCAATTAACATTCTGACAGGCGACACGCTTGAAGGAAGAGCACTTTCAACAACCGGGGCAGTTAATTTTCACGGAGTGATGGCCTATACACCCATCGGTTGCGGAAGCCCGCTTCTTACAGGACCAGCAGCTCCTGCACTTCTTACCACCCAATGTTATGCATTATTTTCTACTAACGGACCGGTTTCAAACGCCGGTGTTACCTATGCCACGGGTGACGTTGGAACGAATGTCGGTTTGACTACCGGCTTCAATCCGCTGTTTGTAACAGGAACAATTCATCCCATTCCGGATGCTTCTACAGCACAATGTGCTGCGGATTTAGGCACTGTCTATACTTACCTGAACACACTGCCTAACGATATTCAATTGATGTATCCTGCACAGTTTGGGAACAATCTGGTTCTTACACCCCATACGTATCTGATGAACGCTGCTACAACATTTACAGATACGCTTTACCTCAATGCAGAAGGCAATGCAAATGCTGTATTTGTTATCAAGATAAACGGGGCTCTTTCGACCAGCACCTATTCAAAAGTCATTTTGACTAATGGAACACAGGCAACAAATGTGTATTGGCTGGTTAATGGAGCAGTGAATATAAATAATTATTCCGTTTTCAATGGAACAATTGTCGCAAATAATGGAGCAATCCTCCTGAGTACCGGAGTTGCACTTAACGGCAGAGCGCTTACAACCACAGGATCATTAGGAACTACAGCAATAACAGCTACGATTCCTGTCGGAAGTTGTGGCACCTCACTTCCTGTCATTCTTCTTTCAGGACAACCTGTTAATAAAATAGCATGTGTTGGAAGTTCAGCAAGTTTTTCAGTAACTGCAACCGGAACTGGACTTACCTATCAATGGAGAAAAGGAAATTCAAACTTAACTAACGGTGGAAATATTTCAGGTGCTACTTCTGCTACGCTTACCATTAATCCTGTGGGCACTTCCGATGCTGCTATAAATTATAATGTTGTTGTGACTGGAACGTATGGAAGTGTCACTTCAAACAATGCTTCTTTAGTAGTCAATCCAATGCCGGACCCGGCCGGGCCGATCACCGGAACTTCTAATGTTTGCGCCGGAACCAATGGCGTAGCGTATTCCGTTGCACCGATTCTGAATGCAATCACTTATTCATGGGCTTTACCGGGTGGGGCTACGATCACATCCGGTGCGGGAACGAACTCCATAACAGTGGACTACGCCACCAATGCAGTTTCAGGAGTCATCTTCGTCTGGGGCAACAACCTTTGTGGTTCAGGACAAGCCTCAGCCGCGTTTAACGTTACCGTTACCCAACAACCTGGTTCAGCCGGTACGATTACAGGACCGTCTCCGGTTTGCCAGGGTACAACAGGTTCTGTTTATTCAGTTGGCCTGATTATGAACGCCACCGGTTATGCATGGACAGTACCAACAGGTGCTACCATCATTGACGGAGCAAACACTAACTCGATCACTGTTGACTTTTCACCAAGCGCAGTTTCCGGTAACATGACCGTTCGCGGGACCAACACCTGTGGAAGTGGTGTGGTTTCCCCGAATTTCGCAGTGACCGTGAATGTCATTCCTCCTACACCTGTAGTCACAAACACGGGGACTACCTTACATAGCAGTGAAGCAGACGGGAACCAATGGTACTTCGAAGGTACCCTCATTACCGGGGCCACCGCTCAAATGTATGTTGCAACCCAATATGGTTATTATTGGGATGTAGTTACCCTTAATAGTTGTGCTTCTGATGCATCGAACCATCAATTGATCCTTGTTACCGGCATTGATTCGCATTCATCAACGGCAATCAATGTATATCCAAACCCAAACGAAGGGATTTTTACATTGATGATCACAACATCTGAAGAAGAAAATTACAACATCAGGGTCTTCAATAACCTCGGTGTGCAGATTTTTGAAATGAAAAACCTTGATGTTACAGGAACAACCCATCAAACTATCGACCTGAGTTCTGCCCCAAGTGGAATTTACACACTTGTGACCCAGAGCAATAATTTCTATAGTATGAAAAAAGTGGTTGTAAATAAATAAAATCAGTAAATTGGCAATCAAAGAGAGGTTGTCTCAATAGTTTGAGATGGCCTCTCTTCTTTTACTGAACAACTTAAGCACAAAAGACGTCACACTTTGGGAAATGTGTGAATGATGTAACTATTTCCCAAAGTTATGTAACGGTTCTCAAAATAAAGGATAGCAACTTTGTTGCGTAATTTGGGAGTACTGATAGAAATTCCTATTTTACATTTTTACCTTAACTATTGCACGATGATAATTTGTTGTAGCATAAAAAACAACATTGCAATATCGCTGATGGCTTTACTTTTGTTTTCCTGCGGTGGAAAACAAAAAGCGGTAAAAGAGATCACTCCAAAGGATTATGCAGTCCTTATAATTCAGCCACACCCAGCCACCACATTCAGTGATTTTCCTGCCACTATTCAGGGTGAGGACATTGTTGAAATTAGGCCAATGGTGGATGGTTATCTGGAGGCCATTTATATTCAGGAAGGGGCTACTGTTACGACAGGTCAGTTGCTTTTTAAAATAAAAAACCCACAGTATGACCAGGCTGTAATTACTGCCAATGCTGCCATAAAAATTGCCATTGCAGATGTAAATGCCGCCAAAATGGATGTGGAAAAAGTGCGGCCCTTGGTTGAGAAAGATATTATAAGCAAGTATGAATTGGAGTCAGCCCAATATGCACTTCAATCCAAAGAGGCAGTCCTGGCCCAGGCTAATGCTGCATTGGCCAATGCAAAAACCAATGTGGGTTATACTATTATCCGAAGCCCTCAAAATGGCATCACCAGTTCGATTCCTTATAAAATTGGTGCGTTGGTAAGCAGCACCACTTCAAGCCCGCTGACCACCGTGTCTAAGATCTCTAATGTATTTGCCTATTTTTCCCTGAATGAAAAACAGCTACTTTCTTTTTCGAGTCATGTGGCAGGCAATACGATGCAGGATAAACTAAACCATCTGCCTCTTGTAACATTGCTGTTGGCAGACGGTACAGAATATCCTGAAAAAGGAAAGCTTGAGACTGCCAGCGGGATCATCACCACGGAAACAGGGACTGCCAGTTTAAAAGCAATTTTTCCCAATCCGTTGGGCATAATCCACAGTGGTGCCAGTGCAACAGTAAGGATACCCCACACAATGGATTCCGCCTTGCTGGTTCCACAAAGTGCGTCATTTGAGATCCAGAATAAACGCTTTGTTTATACACTTTCGGCGGGGAACAGGATTATAAGTACGGCTATTGTTTCAAAACCAACAAATAACGGACAGTTCCTGATCGTGCAAAATGGTTTGAAGACAGGCGACAGGGTAGTGTTGAATGGATCCAATTTGAAAGACAGTATTTTGATAATTCCAAGGTGTGTAAATGCGGACAGTTTATATAACCAGGCCCGGAAAAAATAATAATAACCGCCTTTTATGCTTAAAAGATTTATAAACCGGCCAGTATTGAGTACCGTCATCTCGGTCCTTATCGTCTTGCTGGGCATATTAGGTATGGTGAAACTACCTATTTCACAATATCCTGATATATCACCACCTACCGTTCAGGTATCTGCCACTTATTCAGGAGCAAATGCAGATGTGGTACTAAAAAGTGTGATTGTTCCATTGGAACAACAAATAAACGGGGTACAGGGCATGACGTATATAACATCTTCTGCCTCGAATACCGGTTCTGCCTCCATCAGTGTTTATTTTGCAGTCGGAACCAACCCCGACGAGGCAGCAGTGGATGTGCAGAACCGGGTGTCATCCGCTACAAGCTTATTGCCCATAGAGGTAATAAACGCAGGTGTAACCGTTAGAAAACAACAAAGCAGCAACCTCCTGATCATATCACTCTACAGCGACAACCCTGCTTACGACCAGACATTTTTACAGAATTATGCAGCTATCAACGTGATCCCGCTATTGCAGCGGGTAAACGGGGTGGGCGCTGCTTCAGTATTTGGTTCGGCGATGACCTACTCCATGCGTATATGGCTTAAGCCGGATTTGATGGCCATATATAGTATCACGCCAACCGATATCAGCAATGCACTGAACGATCAAAACCTGGATGCGGCCCCTGGAAAATTTGGTGAAAATGATAATCAGAGTTTTCAATATGTGATAACCTATAAAGGAAGATTGCAGTCACCGGAGGAGTTTGGGAATATCATCATCAGGGCCACAGGGCAGGGACAATATTTGAGATTAAAAGATGTCGCACGATTGGAACTGGGAGCACAAACGTACACCGGCTCTACTACGACCGATGGCAAACAATCCGTAGGTATTTCCATAAGCCAGACTCCCGGGAGCAACGCAAGGGATGTAATCAATGACTCCAAGAAGGTGATCGAACAGGAGGCACATTCGTTTCCTCCGGGCATTAAGTTTCTTTACCTGGTCGATATAAACCAGTTCCTGGATGCCTCCATTGTGAAAGTGATTCGCACTCTGATAGAATGTTTCCTGTTAGTGTTTTTAGTTATTTTTATTTTCTTGCAGGACTTCCGTTCAACCATTATTCATGGGGTATCCGTACCCGTGGCGATAACAGGAACATTCTTCTTTTTGTATCTGTTTGGGTTCAGCATCAATTTGTTAACGTTGTTCGCCATGGTGCTGGCCATCGGTATTGTTGTGGATGATGCCATCGTAGTGGTGGAAGCTGTGCATGCCAAGCTGGAAAGCGGCTACAAGTCTTCACACAAGGCTGCAGTAGATGCAATGGGTGAGATTTCAGGCGCTATTGTATCCATCACTTTGGTCATGGCGGCGGTATTTGTACCGGTAACTTTTGTGACGGGTTCCGCAGGGGTGTTTTATAAACAGTTTGGTGTTGCACTTGCCGTTGCCATCATGATTTCCGCGGTAAATGCTTTAACTCTGTGCCCCGCATTGGCAGCTATGTTCTTAAAACCGCCTGATCATGGTAAAGACAATAAAAAGAAAACAGTAATGCAACGTTTTCATGCGGGTTTCAATACTGGTTATAATGCTCTTACAGGTAAATATGCCTGCGCTGTAAACTTTTTGTCAGAAGAAAAATGGATTGTTATAATATCCATCGTTTTGTTTGGCGGTGGCTTCTATTTATTGATGAAATCAACACCATCCAGCTTCGTTCCCAGTGAAGATATGGGTACCATCTATGTTAACATTACCCTGCCGCCGGCCTCAACAATGGAGCGGGTACAGGTAGTAGCAAAAAAAATAGACAGTATTTCCCGAACCATACCCCAGGTGGCAAATACCATGCGTACGATGGGGCAAAACTTTATTGGCGGAAGCGGCAGCTCATACGGAATGGTGATTTTGAGACTAACACCTTGGGAACAACGAAAAGGAATAACAAATGAGGATGTAATAAAAGTCCTTGCAAAAAAAACAGCGAATATCCGTGAAGCAAATATCAATTTCATGTCGCAGCCAACCATTACCGGTTTTGGTACCAGTGGAGGATTTACATTTCAACTGGAGGATAAAGGCGGGCATACTCCCGAGGAGTTTTATAAAGTGTCACAAACATTTTTAGCAGCATTGAATAACCGTCCCGAAATTCAATATGCCACCACTTCCTTCAATCCCAATTTCCCGCAATACCAGTTGGATGTCAATGTGGCAAAGTGCAAGGATGCAGGCGTATCCGTAAATGACGTGCTCAATACCATGCAGGTGTTTTATGGCAGTTCTTATGCATCCAACTTCAATGAGTTCGGACAGCAATACCAAGTGATCATACAAGCCGATACCAATTACAGGGCCAGTCCTTCCGGACTTAACAAGATAAGTATAAAAACAAGCTCCGGAAGCATGGCCGCAATTAATGAGTTTATAACACTCACGCGGATATATGGCCCCGAAAGTGTTACCCGGTTCAACCTTTTCAGTTCTATGTCGGTAAATGGTTCGCCCAATGATGGATTCAGCACAGGACAATCACTTACCGCTATTCAGGAAGTGGCGGCAAAAGACCTTCCGGCAGGTTATGGATTTGAATATTCCGGTATTAGCAGGGAAGAACAAAACAGTGGTTCACAAACATTGTACATATTTATTTTATGCCTTGCGTTTGTCTATCTCTTGTTAAGCGCCCAGTACGAAAGTTACCTGTTGCCATTTGCGGTTCTTCTGTCATTA
>CAZUYY010000097.1:0-8087 GCA_964624935.1 uncultured Prolixibacteraceae bacterium | reverse complement strand
CAGCAGTATAAAAAAACTGTTAAATTATCAAAGCTCATTGAAAAAACCGAATACACGAGATACAGCCTCTTCAATTATTCTTTATATTAACGGCAGTCCAATATACGATATCCCCTCTCAAGGGCGTAATTGGAACGAAAACCAGTTTGTATTCCATCTGGACAGGAACTCGAAATTCATCAAACAGCTTTATCCGCTTTTTACGGACATTGGTTCAAAAATTCCAGCCACCCTGAGTATTGGATTTAAAAATGGGAATTTTATTACGAATGATAAGGGAGGTGAGGTTAATCTTCGAAATATTACCAATTTAGTAATCTGGCTGAGCATTGCCGTAGTTGTTGTTATTCTCGGGGCATTTGTTATTTTAGCTTATACGACAACTATTTTACGAATTGAAAAAAAGAGAAAATCACAATTCAGTCTGGGACTTTCCCAGTTAGCTTTCTGGACAATTATTATAATATCATCTTATTTTTATATCTGGATTGCAACACAGGAACAGCCTTCTCTGACCGGTTCCACGTTGATATTATTGAGTGTGAGCATAGTCACTGCCACCGGTGGGTCTATGATTACTAAATCGAGGAAAATTTCTATTGAAAAGTATAAAAAGTCACAAGGATTCTTTACGGATATCTGTTCCGACGAAGACGATTTAAGTATTCACCGGATCCAGATGGTACTTTGGACGATTATTATGGGGGTTATATTTATTTTAGATGTTATAAAACATCTCGAAATGCCCCAATTTTCAGATGGATTATTAGGCTTGATGGGAATAAGTTCAGCGGGTTACCTTGCATTGAAAAAGTATGAGGTAATTCCACCGAAAGAATAGCCACTGGTCACAAACCGGTAGCAACATCATCTCCACAAGTGATCCCCACAGCACAGTGCACAAAGGTTACCCGGGAAATTAGTGAGACTAATGAAACCAGGGTGACTATGAAAACATAAGAAACCTATTTTCACATCGAACTTCAGAACTCGTTGATCGATATTCGATTATTCAAATAAAAACCCGGCTTTGCATTTACTGCTTCGCCGTCATTTGAGCGTCTTTTTCAAGTACTTTCCAACGATTTCTCCGACTGTGCCAAACACACCGGCGATCCTTGTTCCGGTATCAAAATCAGCTTCTGAGCCAAGAAATTTATTATAGTGCATATTTCTTATGTTCTCATATAAAAGATTTGCTAAGATCTTACCAGGATTGCTGGTTTCTATCAGTTTTACCTCAACCGTAAGATGTGATTCTTTGCTTCCAATGGTCCCCGTTGCAAAACCAGGCTCGATCATGATGACTTTTATCACCAACGAGTACTTTCCTGAATTAACCCCGGTATCTGCTTTCATCCCTGATTTACTAAGTTCATCGTTCAAATATTGTTTAAACTTCACATGATATTTATGCGTTTTGTCGCTTTGCCACGCGGCTGCCCACCGTTGACCATCCCCTGGAACTTTCTTATCAGCGTCTGCCATCTTTTTCTTAATATAGGCTGCTTCCGGCATCTTTCCAACATTGACATTGGAATAATCATAGATAAGGCCTATCTCATGCTGGCCTTTAAGTTTGGAGAAGTCTCCCGAAATTTGTTTCGGTTTTTGGGCAAATACTACGTTTCCAATAAACATAATAAAAACCACTGAAAGAAACCAGGTTTTCATTTTCATGACTTTTGTTTTTAAAAGGTGATTGATTTTAAATATTGACTATAAGTAGATTATTCCAATTTTTGATAAGTCCTGTAAAACTCTGGCACTTTTGACATAATATCCAGCATCGCCGTTCCCCAATGGAGAACCATAGACGAAGAATGCTTTGGTTTTCCCGACTCCTGTTCGGTAAGAAGCACTTTTTTTGAGGCAATATCAAAAAAAGTCACCCATACAAATGCTTTCTCTTGAGATTTATCAAACGAATCAACGATAAATACAAGTCCGATCCCTTCAGTTTTATGTACTTTATATTCGCTGATCATTTGGGAAATTATTCCCTTTTTGAGTTGTTCGGGGAAATTAACAAAATTAAGATTTCTTTCTGTCACGATTGACAAATCAACATCCAGATGTTCTTTTTTTAAAAGAGTCCTGATATCTGCCTGGGGCGAACTGACATACTCATTCCATCCATTGATATATGCCTGTTTCACTTCTTTGGGTTGTTTAAAATCATTTTCCAGTTTTGCCTTTGAAAAATCCAGCCCATACCATGTAATAGACTTAACATTTTGAATATCATTTAAATGATAGGTCTGCTGGGGAAAAACAGGTTGAATCAGGATCAGCAGCATAAAATAAAAAAAGACAGACGCTTTCATATTCAATCTTACTTTCTCGTATGTTTTTGATAGACGACTGGTTAGGCTCTTTGTGAAAGAAAGTTGGTAAATGTACGAAAAAAAAATATAAAGTCAGGTAAATCTGACAATTCATTCGTAAATCTACAATCGTCCTATTGAAAATCACAAAATTCATTCCTAAATCTACAATCGTCCAATCGTAAATTTATTTGTTCCTCGATTATTCGATTATTCACATTCAATCCACTTTTACACCATTTGGATTTGTCATATTCAAAATGTTCATATACATTTGTGATTGAAAAGAGAAATAAATCAAAATAATCACATGAAAAAGTTCATCTTATTATCAATAACCTTATTTGCGATCCATACTGCAAATGCTCAAGGCTGGAAATGGGTAGATCCTTTACCAACAGGTAACAATTTAAATTCAATCTGTTTTAAATACCTGGAAACAGGATATATTGTTGGCGATTACGGAACATTCCTTAAAACAACTGACGCCGGAACAACCTGGACAAACCTGGTAATTGGGACAACACAAGGGTTATCTTCCGTTTATTTTACTGACCCTTCTACAGGTTATATCGTCGGGGATTCTGGAACAATAATGAAAACTCCGGATGGAGGAACCACATGGATATTTCAGCACAGTGGCACATCAAACAAGTTATATTCCATCTGT
Organism: uncultured Prolixibacteraceae bacterium; assembly: GCA_964624935.1. Classification (GTDB taxonomy): domain Bacteria; phylum Bacteroidota; class Bacteroidia; order Bacteroidales; family FEN-979; genus FEN-979. The sequence continues at coordinate 5,090 of CAZUYY010000097.1, read as the reverse complement.
TTTCCTGATGATAGCACCGGTTACATTGCAGGGCAGGGGGGAACAATACTAAAGACAACCAATGGAGGCGCAACCTGGATATCCCTGAATTCCGGAACTTCAGTCAACCTGTATTCCGTCTATTTTGTAGATAATGTTACCGGCTATGTTGTCGGTTATCAGGGAAAAATCCTGAAGACCTCAAATGGCGGAACTTCCTGGATAAATCAAAATTCAGGGATTACAAGAACTTTATTTTCCGTATTCTTCACGGATGCAAATAACGGGCATGCCGTTGGCGATTATAGTGTTTGTTTAAAGACTACCAACGGAGGAACAACTTGGACATCTAAGTATCTGGGGAATACAGATGGTTTATATTCTGTATATTTTTCTGATGCAAATCATGGTCACGCTGTCGGTGTCGAGGGTTCGGTTGCAAACACCACTGATGCTGGAAATACATGGACGATAGTGACAATAAGTGATTCGTATTTTTTAACATCCGTTTATTTTACAGATGAAAATACAAGGTATGCTGTTTGTGATTTTGGTGCAATAGTCAAAACTACGGATGGAGGAATTACCTGGACATATTACCCTCCGGAAAATATGACCCAGGTTAATTCCATTGACTTCCCGGTTAAAGATACAGGGTACGCTGTCGGGACGGCAGGAACAATAATGAAAACGACGGATGAAGGAATAACCTGGACAAATATACCTATAGAGAGTTCAACATGGTTGTATTCTGTTTTTTTCACTGACGTAAATACTGGTTGTGCCGTTGGGGAGAAGATGGGTAGTTGGGGATTTCCTGTTGGTGCGGGGTTGGTGAGAACCACGGATGGAGGGGCAACATGGACAGATGTGAGTAAGGACAGTACCTATTGGTTATCTTCTGTTTATTTTACGAATGCGAATACGGGCTATGCTGTTGGAAATGGCGGCACAATAATAAAGTCTGTGGATGGAGGAATAAACTGGACAAATCAGATCTCGGGAACTACAGATTGGCTGTATTCGATTTATTTTGCAGATGTAAATACGGGATACACCGTCGGTAGGAATGGTGCCATCGAAAAGACAACGGATGGAGGAACCATATGGACAAAATTGACTTCTGGGACGTCCTATTTGTTATCCTCCGTCTTTTGTTCAGATGCAAATACGGCATATGCTGCAGGTCAGTTTGGCATTGTGATTAAAACTACAGATGGAGGAACCACATGGTCAAAGCTGAATTCGGGGACTACATATAATTTAAATGCTCTGTATTTTACTGATTCAAATACAGGTTATGCCTGTGGTGATAGTGGAATCATAATCTGCACCAGAAATGGCGGAGCTACCTGGAAATGTCAGAATTCGGGAACTTTAAATTATTTATATACGGTTTATTTCACAGATACAAGTACAGGCTATGCGGCCGGATCAGCTGCCATTCTAAAAACCACCACAGAAGGCGAGATTCCGCTCGGAATTACCAATCAAACATCCGTTTCAGGCCAATTAAAAATCTATCCCAACCCATCCTCCGGTAGAATCTTCATTGAAGCATCAGAAAGTTCACTTCAGGGTAATCTATCCATTCTGAACCTAAATGGTCAGGAACTTCTGAAACAAACCCTCACCAAAACCTTAACACGGATTGACATCAGCACTTTCCCCAAAGGAGTTTATTTTGTGAAATTAACAGGAAAACAAACCATGCAGGTAGGAAAAATAATCAAAGAATAAATCGAATATAACGGTCAGTGGTTAAGGTTTTTTCGCGTTACATGTAACGAAACTCCCCTCCCTCTTGGGGGAGGGGCTGGGGGTGGGGTCCCTGGGTCATTTTATCTCAACGCCGGTACACTTGTGTGTAAATACAGGTTGTTTATCCATAGAAAGGGCGCCCGGTCTGGTTGCCCCTCCTCCTTCTGAAACCTTCAGCGCCGAAATGCTGACACCAGTGACATCGTCCATCACGATGGCTGTTCTGTAATCTTTCCGGTTACAGATAAGCGTCACATGATCAAAGGTGATATTCCCGGCATGACGGAGGTAAAACCCCCAGGCCGGTAGCTCTTTGAACATCGAAAACTCAGGGTAGGATGATGCCATTTCAGGCACTTTTTCGAGTTCATCGAGGCCAACCCTGGCAAAGTTCGGATCGCCTCCTCCCGGGTAATGGATCTCTATATTTTTAAGCGTGATGTTCTGAATCCTTGCATCCGGCATCCCTACAATCGAGGCGGGAGAAATATTCCGGGGCATGTCTTCCACCGGCCCTTCATAACGGTAACCTGAATCAGGCTTCGTTGATGGTACCTCGGCATATACGTTCGATATAGAGATGTTGTTCATCCTCCCTTTTTTACCTGCCCTTCGCTCTCCTATCCTGAGAAACAACACATTGCCGGTATTGATTGACCGCAAACTATCCACCACGACATCCTCAATAAAGCCACCATCTACAGCCGCGAAAGTGATGGCCGAACGATAAGTATTGTAAACCAGGTTCCCGATGATCCGGATATTCCTGAATCCCCCGTAAGAAGCTGTACCGAACTTAATTCCGTTGGCACTCGTCCGCACCGTGTTGCCACGGATAATGATATTGCTGCAAACGGCACCTGTATCATGCGATTTCAGGCAAATCCCGTCATCAGCCGCATCGAAGTATGAGCCGGTCACGCAAACACTATCGCAATCCACAAGATCAACCCCGTCGTTGTTCCAGTATGATTTAGAATCTACCCGGATGTTCTCGATCACAAGACCGGTACACTGGTTATATGTCTCATTCCAGCTTGCAGGATCTTTAAGGGTGATATCTCTGATCAGGATGTGACTGCACCTGAAAAAATAGATATTCATCGGGCGGATACTTTCACGGGGCCGGTCGTTCACAAGCGGATCGTTCACAACTCCCTTATGGATCAGGGAAACTAAATTTTCTGCAACCAGAAAGCCCCTGCCATCGATCACTCCTTTCCCAGTGATTGCGATATGCTCCTGTCCAACGGCAAAGATCATCGCCGTCGTTCCGTTCACAGTTTCATAATCCAGAGGATTTAATGAACCGGTTAGAATCGCTCCCTCATTTAGTCGGATGGATACCCCCGATCTCAGATGAATACTCCCGGTAACATATCTTCCGACAGAAAATTCCAGCGTGCCTCCCCCGTGTTCATGAATAAAATCAATAGCATACTGGATCGACTTGGTATTCAGGGTCGCGCCGTCGGAACAGATACCGAAAAGAGATACATGATAATCCTTTGCCCTTAAAACAGGTGAGGAAATGAATAACAAAATAATCAGGAAGAGTTTAAAAGCTTTCATAAAACCGGTATTTGAAGTCCGGACCAGCACACCTCATGAATATAAGCCAGTCCCATGACCTTCTGCAAAGATAATAAATCGCACAACCCGCTCTGGATTCCTTTTCTTTCACCCTTCACGCTTCACTATTTTTGCCATTTTACAATTTTGCCTTCTTGCCATTTCTTTCGCGTCACGCGTTACGCATCACAAAACTCCCCCTCGCCTTCAGGACTTGCAATTTCTCAATCAAAATATTACTTTTGTAAAAAACGAAGCAATCATGCCAACCCTATCAATGTTTTTTGGGATTATCATTAGAATGTATTTTGCTCCAAAAGAGAATAACCCACCACATATTCATGCATATTATCAGGATTTGAAAACAGTAATAGATATTGAATCCTGCGAAATACTCGAAGCTCAAATACCTCAGAGACAATTAAGATTAGTATTTGCCTGGATTGAAATACATAAAGAAGAACTTTTTGCCAATTGGAAATTATGTCAAAACGGGGAAAAACCATTTGCAATTGAACCTTTAAAATAGACGCCATGTATTTATCAATAAAGGAAGTCAAACCAGCTAAAGACTATTTGCTTCATTTAACATTTGAGAATGGAGAGAATCGTCTGTTTGATATGAAGCCATACCTGAATATTGGAATTTTTACAGAATTAAAAGACATTTCAATGTTTAATACAGTCCATATAAGTTTTGATTCCGTAGAATGGAATAATGAGGCCGATCTCGATCCTGATTTACTTTACAAAGAAAGTCAACTTCTCTAAATATTTAGTGCAACGATCCGTAAGCCGGCAATACGGGGCATCTGTGAGACCATCTTAATTTACGGTTTTCAATTTAACCCAACAAAGAATATTAAATTCCGCCTCACGAAACTCCCCCTCGCCTTCAGGAGAGGGGGTTGGGGGGGTGAGGTGGTTTTTTCGCCTAATGAAACTCCCCGCCCAGAATGGGGAAGGGCCGGGGGAGGGGTTGTGTTAGCCAGGCGTGAGGTGCTTTGTCCGCCTGTCCGTTCTATCTGTTTTTCAGATTCTTATACGCAACCTCCCGACTATTATACGCCAAAGTGAAATTAGGATTAATTTCCAGTACCTTATTATAATCCTCTATCGCCTTCTCCCACTCCCCAAGGTTCGCATGAGCAAGGCCACGGCCGAAATAGGCTTCCGCATAATTCATGTCGATCCCTGTTGCCCTGGTAAAATTCGCTATTGCCTGGTCATATTGCCCAAGGTTACCATAGGCAAGGCCAAGATTGTAGCAGGCTTCTTTATAACCCGGATCAATCTCAAGTGCACTGGAACAATCAGCTATCGCCTTATCCCACTGGCCAAGGTGCGCGTAAGCATTGCTTCGGTTGTAATAAGCTTCTTTATAATTCGGGTCAATATCGATTGCACTCGAATAATCTGATATAGCCTTGTCCCACTGCTTTAAATTGCCATACACGTTTCCGCGATTAGAATATGCCGATTCACAACGCGGGTTGATTCGGATCGCCATGGAACAATCATCTATCGCTTTATCCCATTGCCCCTGATAGGCATACAAAACACCACGGTTGGAATAGGCTGAATCAAAAACCGGATTGATCTCTATAGTCCTCGAATAATCAGCTATAGCCTTATCCCACTGATTAAGCGTCGAGTATGCCACTGCACGGTCATAATATGCTTCCTGGTATTTCGGGTAGATCCCGATCGCACTAGAATAATCGTCAATGGCTTTATCCGGTTGTTTAATTTTAAAGTATTCCACACCACGGTCATAA
>CAZUYY010000096.1:0-8147 GCA_964624935.1 uncultured Prolixibacteraceae bacterium | reverse complement strand
TCCGCGATAATTTAACCAGGGGCCGGCTTGGGAAATATGATCGGTGGTGCATTTTCCTTTTGCCTTTATTAACAGTCGCATCCCACTGATGTCCTTTCCGTCCCACGGAGCAAAAGGTTCTAATAACTGTAATCGCTGTGAATCGTTCTTAATACTGATTGTTATCTCATCAGGATTTTGAGGAGGAGCGATATATCCCGGATCTTCCACGCCAAATCCTTTTGGTGGTAATTCCACGCCCATGGGCTCTTCAAGGAAGACTTCCTGACCCGATTCATTAACGAGTTTATCTTTTAAAGGGTTAAAATTAAGGTTCCCTGCAAGGGTCATCGCCATGACAATCTCGGGAGAAGCAATAAAACTGTGCGTGCTTTCATTGCCGTCGTTACGTTTTGCAAAATTCCGGTTATAGGAATTCAGGATTGAATTTTTCCGGGCCGGGTCATCCATATTCCGTGCCCATTGTCCGATACAGGGTCCACAGGCATTAGCCATAATGATCCCGCCGATGTCGGTAAACAATTTCAATAATCCATCCCTTTCACAGGTATAACGGATCTGTTCAGACCCCGGAGTGATAATGAACTCTGATTTTGCTTTTAATTGTTTTGACAAGGCTTGCCTGGCAATGGATGCAGCCCGTGAAATATCTTCGTAAGAAGAATTTGTGCAGGAACCAATCAAACCGACCTCGAGTTGTTCAGGATATCCCTTTTTCCTCACAAATGCAGAGAATTCTGAAATCGGATGAGAGACATCCGGTGAGTATGGACCGTTTATATACGGCTCTAATTCTGAAAGATTGATCTTGATGTATTGATCATAATATTTTGAAGGATCTCTTAGCACTTCGTCATCTGCGCTCAGAACGTCTTCATTCTTCGAGGCAAGTTCAGCTATTTCACCTCTTCCGGTGTGTTCAAGATAAACCTTCATCTTTTCGTCAAACGCGAAGAAGGAACAAGTGGCTCCGACTTCCGCACCCATATTGCAGATGGTTCCTTTGCCGGTACAAGAGATTGTCTTGGCGCCTTCACCGAAATATTCAATAATAAGTCCTGTACCGCCTTTCACAGTCAGTAGCCCTGAAATCTTCAGTATCACATCTTTGGCAGATGCCCACCCGTTGAGTTTGCCAGTAAGTTCAATGCCAAGGATCTTTGGCATCTTAAGCTCGAAAGGCATGCCTGACATAACATCCACAGCATCCGCACCGCCCACGCCAATGGCTATCATTCCAAGTCCGCCGGCATTAGGGGTATGCGAATCAGTCCCGATCATCATTCCGCCAGGGAAAGCATAATTTTCAAAGATGACCTGGTGAATAATACCCGCTCCCGGTTTCCAGAATCCGATCCCGTATTTTGCGCTTACCGTTTGCAGAAAAGAAAACACCTCTTCATTCTGAAGTAATGAATCTGCAAGATCCTTCTTCACGCCTGTCTTGGCAAGAATGAGGTGGTCGCAATGGACTGTTGCGGGAACAGCGGTGGACTTGCGGCCGGCCGTCATGAATTGCAGTAATGCCATCTGTGCCGTCGCATCCTGCATAGCGACCCGGTCGGGTAGGAAATTTACATAATCAATGCCACGTTCACACGTTTTTGCCGGATCTGGATCGAATAAATGACCATAAAGTATTTTTTCTGTAAGAGTAAGCGGTCTCTTCAACAATCTCCTTGCAGCATCAACGCCGGCGTCCATTTTCCGGTAAACATCTTCTATTGCCTTTAAATTTAGTAACATATACCTCTGATTTACTTAAAAACCCTGCAAAAATAGTTAATAGATTTAATTAGTTAAATATAAACCTTTTTGGATAAACAATAATTTTATGTGTAATATTGTTTACTTATTTCCAAATAATAAAAAAAATCGCATGCCGGAAGTCTTAAACCTTATCACTGAATGGAAAAAGAAGGGTCTTTTGCAAAAGGGTGATCCTGATGTTGCTATGCGACTTCTTCATGAAGCCGGATCTCTTTTCCTGGCAAACGAGGCTAATTTGGTCGAAAGGGAAGTCTGGCTTGATTTCCTGGATACGACAAAGAAGAAGGATTTTCTTAAGGCACTGCGGGACGATGATGCGAGGATGCAATGGGCGGAAGTTGTATTCAAAATTCTGCAACACACAAACTATTGTCTGCAGGATATGGTGGATAGCCGTGTCAGGGAACATCCTGAACGGATCTTATTCAGGGAAATGGGTTCACTCAATGCCGTAGAATGGTCGTATGAACAGATCCAGAGACACCTTCGGGAAGTAGCCGCCGTATTTTATCATTCAGCAAAGGCTCCAAGGGTGGCAATTTATGCCGACAATGGGCTCGAAAGTGCCTGTACTGATCTGGCCTGCCTCTGTTACAACATTTTCGATACCCCACTCAGCATTCATTTTTCTGCCGATGTGTTGGTTCATATCTTCGAGCTGCTGAAGATAAACATTGTCGTTGCAGATTCGAAAGAGCGCTGTTCGACATTACTTAAAGTGAAGGCAAAATCAAAGACGAAATTCAAAATATTTACACTGTCAGCAGGATTGGCAAAGGAGGGGGAATCGATCTTTCTTCAGAAAGAATGCAAGAAAATTTCCGGACCTGAGATTGAGGAACTGCTTGACCGGAATGCCAGTCGCAAAAACACTGAAGTTGCCACGACCATGTTCACATCAGGGAGCACAGGCCTGCCGAAAGGCGTTTCCTTTTCAATCTACAATATAGTAAGTAAACGGTTTGCACGTGCCGCTGCATTGCCGGATGCCGGGAATGAAATATTTTTAAGTTACCTGCCCTTATTCCATACCTTCGGCAGATACCTTGAAATGATCGGAACCATATTCTGGAGCGGGACATACACCTTTGCCGGTAACAATTCAGCAGAGACGTTGTTTTCTTTGTTTCCGAAAATAAACCCTACCGGATTTATCAGCATCCCCTTACGCTGGCAGGAACTTTACGAATTATGCCAGGAAAAGATCGGTCATATTGAGAACGCAGATCTCCGGGAACAGGCAGTCAGGGAAGTAGTGGGACATCGTTTACATTGGGGTCTTTCGGCCGCAGGTTACCTTGACCCGTTGGTATTTCGTTTTTTTAACCAATATGGCATTACCCTTTGCAGTGGATTCGGCATGACTGAAGCTACAGGCGGAATCACCATGACGCCCCCCGGGCATTATCGTGAGATGTCAGTCGGTATCCCTTTGCCCGGCGTGAAGACAAGACTTTCTGCAGATTCAGAGCTCGAAATTTCAGGTCATTATATTGGTAAATATTTGGAGGAAGCCGGTCCTGGTGATCATATTCCTTATCCCGACCCTGAAAATAAGACCGGGTGGCTGTCAACCGGAGATGTTTTCACGGTGATTGAAGACGGTTACTATGAAATCGTTGACCGTATTAAAGATATATATAAAAATAACCGGGGACAAACAGTAGCTCCCCGCGTCATAGAAAAGAAATTTTATAATGTACCTGGGATAAAAGATACTTTTCTGGTTGGCGACAACAGGCCTTATAATGTCCTGCTGATCTCCCCTGATGAAGAAGATCCATTATACAAGGACCTTTCCGGTGATAACCTGAATGAATATTTTCACCAGATCGTGATGGCAGCCAATGCCGACGCAGCGCCCTATGAACGGGTCATCAACTTTACCCTGATCGACCGGCATTTTAGCAGTGAACTGGGAGAACTGACGCCAAAGGGATCATTCAATCGCAAGACAATTGAAAAGAATTTTCTCCCTGTGATTGAGTCCCTTTACATCAGCAATGTCGTTACCATTTCCATTGACGATTTTAATATCCGGATACCAAGATGGTTTTTCAGGGATCTTGGGATCCTGGAAAACGACATTGTTTACGAGAATGGAAGGTTGTTTGACCGGAGGAATAAACGGTACCTTCATATTGCGAAAACATCGGCAACCTGTTATGAGATCGGCGATCTTCGCTATAAATGTTCGTCTTCCGATCTTGATCTCGGCATTTTTGCACGTCAGCCTAAGATCTGGTTAGGAAACCCGCAATTGGTAGTCTTTTGCCCGGTAAAGGAAGGTTGGGATCTTTCACCAGGAACAATTTCCGAGGCGGCTTATTTTATCCAGGATAGACAGTATAAAGAAGAGGATGTTCTTACATTTAAAACCATCCGGAACCAGGAATTGCTGAAAGCTCATCAACTCATTTGTAGAGCCCTGTTCCTGCCTGTTGAAGAGTCATTCAAATCTGTTACCGAATTGGGACAGATGTTTACCCAGGTCGATCCCCGGCTTGCCTGGGTGATGCGTTTGCGAATGGAAGCCCTCGCTTATCATAATGATGAAGAGATACGAACCCTTGCTTACCGGACAATCCTGCTGCATGCTCCTGATCCTGAACAGATCCAGAATCTCACAGTTTTCATAGAATCCGGACTTTCATTCCTTAATGAGAAATCGATCCGGGAGATTGCCTCGGGTAATTTCGGTAAACACAGACTGGATGCCCTGAAACAGCGGTTATACTGGTATCGTACGCACATGGACTGGCCGGCAAATGAGAAAAATCATCAACAGTTCGAAAGCGTGCTCAGGATGCTTTTCAATTTTGCAGTAAAACACCTGGAGTTTTATGTATCCGTGCGTGCAGAATTGTCGAGGTGGATCCTGCATAAGAAAGATCCTTACCTCTCGAAAAAGGCTGAAGAGTATTTTCACAGGCTCTCTGAGGTGTTTGAAAAATCGATGGAAGAGAAGATCCCGGAATATCCCTTAGAGATCTGGCATAAGAAAATATTATTCGAATATGGTATGCAGGGTATGGAGAAAGAGCGGATCCTGAAAATTTTCCAATCGACGACATACCTCGCGGAAAGTATTATCCTTGCCTTTAATGAACAGAATTTCGACTTGTACGATGTTCCTTCGAACGGAATTTGGGTGCTCCGGCTTCAGGCATACAAGGAGTTCCGCCATTACCGGCTGAGTATTAATACGAAATCAGGAAAACATTACGACCTGCATATGGTGATGAGCGAGAATCCGGATTTCAGGCCAAAACCAGATACGTTTTACTGGCTGGCCTCTCTTGCCGGTTTCCCTTATGGTCCAGCCGTCGGACCATTCCTTGGCAGCAGCCGGCCGTCACTTGGGGTCCTTTCGACGCAATACATTGGTGGACTTACCGCATGGGACAAGATCCGTGAGTTTGCAGAGATCCACAGATCGGCTGGTTTTGTCAATCCGAATTCGTGGAAAAAAGTGTTTACCAAAGCCTTTACAGTGATCTTCAGAGCATGGCATCATAGTGGTTATCAGATCGTTCCTGGTCTCATCAGCCCTAATAATGTGGTGGTTCCGGAAATGGATTTCCGCGAAAGCGCAGTCATTGTATCTCTTACCGGTTGGACCTCGTATAAAAATACGATATCCCTTGTCGGCCCGATCCTCCAGGATTTTTATTGTAAAACGGCCGCCGTGTATCCATGGTGCAGCAAACAAATGGAAATTGCCTGGATATTTGATGCCTGTATCGAAGCCCTGGGAAGGGAAGAAGCAATGGCATTTCTTGAGAACCTGCGTAAAGATATTGAGCTAAAGCCGGTCTATTATTTTGACAACGGCAACCTTGCAGACGACCTTGCTAAATACCTTGCCAACAGTAAAAAAAGATATTATCTGCCACTGGCCCTCTACAGTGCCATTGATCAATATACCGAATGGTACAGGATGAATCCAATGACCACCTCTGCCGCAAAAGAACAAACCCTGTTTGAATTACTTGAATTATACAAACTGCATGGGTATCCTGACCTTGTACGCTATCATTTTTACAGGTATTCTTATTTCACAGATGCATCAGCAGACGTAAGGCTTAATTTTGATAAACTTCTGGAGAAGATGATGGCAGAACCCCAGTTACTTCCTGTCCAGCTTGTTGAATTATCGGCTCTTCAGTCGGTGATAACCGGAGCAGAGGATAAGAATATTTTCAGCAGGATGGTATTTCCAAGACTTATGAGTGACCAGAAGATCGACTTTATGAAAGTAGGTGAACGGCTGAAAGAACATCTCGTTGTGAAATTCCTCCTTACTGATAAATCCGGTACAAAATATACTCAGCGTGATCCCGTGGAACCAAGAGAAATTGGCCAGCTATATCAACTTTTCTTTCGCGAAAATTACCCTAAAGATATTACTGATGCCGATCATCATTACATAGTGACAGATGAGAATGAAAAGATCATAGCAGGGATGACCTGGCGGAATCTCGAAAACAATAATGTTTTGCTGGATGGCGTAGTTGTGACCTCGTCATTGCAGGGAAGAGGGATCGCCTCGGGGATGATCGAGAATTTCTTCACCAGTATGGCTGCAAGAGGCATCAAAGTGGTAAAGGCCCATTTTCTTTTTGGAAATTACTACCTGAAGCATTATTTTGAGGTGGATAAGAAGTGGGGAGCGCTGGTGAAGAGGCTAAACGAGTAGAATGCTGGAATTAAGAATGCAGGAATGCGGAAATAATTGACAGTTTAATAACAAATAGAAAAATGAACGGAGAGAAAATTACAATCGAAAATGGAAAATTAGTTGTTCCGGATTATCCGGTGATCCCTTTTATTGAAGGTGACGGAACAGGACCGGATATATGGAATGCAAGTGTCAGGGTGTTCGACGCAGCAGTGGATAAAGCTTATAAGGGGAAGCGTAAGATCGTATGGAAGGAAGTTCTGGCAGGGGAGAAGGCCTTCAAGCAAACTGGCAACTGGTTGCCTGACGAAACACTGGATACGATACGTGAATATCTTGTGGCTATAAAAGGCCCCCTTACCACTCCTGTTGGCGGAGGGATCAGGTCATTGAACGTAGCGCTGCGCCAGATTCTTGACCTCTATGTATGTCTCCGGCCTGTGAAGTATTTTAAAGGTGTTCCTTCACCTGTCAAAAGGCCTGAGACTACGGACATGGTGATCTTTCGTGAAAACTCAGAAGATATCTATGCCGGCATTGAATGGATGCAGGGAACTCCGGAAGTGAAGCAAATGGTCGATTTTCTGATAAAAGAGATGGGCGTTAAAAAAATCCGTTTCCCTGAATCCTCCTCAATTGGCATCAAACCGGTTTCAAAAGAAGGGACCGAACGGTTGGTAAGAGCTGCCATTGAATATGCAATACGCGAAAAGAAACCTTCTGTGACCCTGGTCCATAAAGGCAACATCATGAAATTTACCGAAGGGCAATTCAAGAAATGGGGCTATGAACTGGCCGAAAGGGAATTTGGTAATTACGTTTTTACATGGCTTGAGTATGATAAAATAAATGAAGAACAGGGTGAAAAAGCAGCGGAAGCAGCTCAAAAATCAGCCATTACCAATAACAAAATCATTATAAAGGATGTGATTGCGGATGCCTTCCTTCAGCAGATCCTTACACGACCGGCAGATTATTCCGTGATCGCTACCCTGAACCTGAACGGCGACTATATTTCTGATGCACTGGCAGCCATTGTTGGCGGCATTGGCATTGCCCCGGGTGCCAATATAAACTATATGACAGGGCATGCGGTTTTTGAAGCTACTCATGGAACAGCACCAAAATACGCGGGGAAGGATATGGTCAATCCTGGTTCGGTGATCCTGTCAGGCGTGATGATGCTGGAATACATGGGCTGGAAAGATGCGGCTGATTTGATCGTAAAAGGCTTACAGGAATCAATCCTGAAAAAACATGTGACCTATGACTTTGAACGCTTGATGGAAGGCGCTGTCAAACTCAAATGCTCGGAATTCGGTACAGAGATCATACAGAATATGTAAACCGGTTTTTTACCAAATGCTGAATAGCGAACCATATCCATGGAACCATTCCCGCCGGTTTAACTCTTATGCTGAATACATAAAAAAACATTTTGGCGGAAGGGTTCAGAAAGTAACAGTGGATGCAGGATTTACCTGTCCAAACAGGGACGGCACCAAAGGAACCGGCGGCTGCACTTATTGTGACAACAATGGTTTCAACCCTTCCTACTGCGATCCCCGGAAATCTATTACTCAACAGATCAAAGAAGGAATTGAATTTCATTCAGTTCGTTACCGGAGGGCAAGGAAATTCCTGGTTTACTTTCAGCCTTTTTCAAATACCTATGCCCCGCTTGAGATATTGAAAA
>CAZUYY010000095.1:0-8205 GCA_964624935.1 uncultured Prolixibacteraceae bacterium | reverse complement strand
GAGAAAGTTCTTCTACAACGCGGTCGATGGGTCTGGGCCGGAAACCCCGTCCGCCAAGATAACGCACCGCACAGGGATAACAGTCATAAATACAGCCCCGGGAAGCATGGAAGAGGTCAACCATCCGGAATCCTTTATGATAATAGAGATCCTCTTTCAGGATATCTCTTCTGGCAGGGCCTATAAGACTCATGTCCGGAGGTCTGGATAAGAAATTATAGACTTTTTTAAGTTCATTTCTGCGGAAATCTTCAAAAACGGTACTCATTCTTCCTTCAACTTCCCCAAGGAATACAGAATCTGCATGAAGCATCGTTTCCTCGGCATGCAGCATGGTTGAGATACCTCCAAAAATGACTTTTTTCCCTAATCTGCGATACTGGTCTGCGATCGCCCATCCCCGTTTCACCTGTGTGGTAAGCATCATGGATATGCCGATAAGATCAGGAGTCTCATCGATCACAAGATCCTCGACATTCTCATCCGTAAAATCAATTTCCACGTAGGAAGGAAGATCGGCGGCCATCACTATCGGTCCATGAGGTGGAAGATAGAATATGGTTTGGCCTTCTAACTTATCCCAGCGTGGGTATATCAGTTTGAACTTCATAATTTTTCTGTTTTCATCTGAACGATGCAATCTGCAAGCTTTTTAATAATCTTTTGCTTTTCATTCTGCCGTGAAATAATTTTCCCCAATGCCATGCGATAATAACGCGCAGCGCTATCAGGTTGATTTTTCCCGTAAAAATAATCCCCCGTCAGGGAATAAACCTCAAAAAATTCAGGATTGGATGCTATCAACGCACAAATATCAGAACGTCGAAACTCATCTTTTTCACCCGGACGATTCATTTTTTTCAGTTCTTTCCGTAATTCCCTGAACCGGTTAAATTGTCTGTAACTGGTTGAATTTAAGAAACTATCCGGGGAAATTGCCCGGCTTGTTTCTGAGATTTCTGTCCTTTTTTGAATTCCGGCAAAATTATGAAAAATTTTAACAAGGTCGTAACAGGTATATTCTCCTAATTGCCATGGGCCGTTTGAAACCCATACCAGTCGCTTTTCGGGTTCGAAGATGATGGAATGATGTGCAATGAGTTGGTTTATTGCTTTCTCATTCCCCATGCCGATATCGGCATGATTCAACCCCGATTGGTCTCTGAGTATTTTAGCCATCCCGGGTACATCCAGCGGCTGTTCTTCGGTGATATCCTGCAACATCTTTCTATAACGGTAAAGCGAAGCATTTTCCTTTATATCTTTTACATTCCTTGGATCCTTATTAAATGCTGCAGACCTGAAATGATTGGTGGAGACGATGTAGTTGTCCTGGGATTCGACGAGTGCCATTTTATAGGGGGATTTTTCAATAACAGAAGCTTTCCCGTCGGCAGATGAACCGATCAGAATAGATTCCGACACGAATGTTTCTCTGTTTTGAGCGATAGCCCAGGCCTCTTTGATATTCTTTGCATATTGAAGGATCTCCCGGGCGAGGATTGAGATCGGAGTTCTTGCCGAATAAGGAATGTCTGATTTTGCTGCATTGATGGTCACGGTCAGCCCCTGTTCATTCATCCCCGAAACAGCTCCTGTCATTCCTCCCCAGGTAACCATCATGAATGGATATCCCTTCTCCGGCTTTTCAAAGCAAACGATTTTATTTTGTGCAAATTCATCACCCACATAAAAATCAAAATTCCGCCCGATGAGCATAGACCCGTCCTTTGATTTATCTTTCCATACCCCGAACGAAGTACAACCGACCATCTGAAAGTCCTGCAAGGCATGACCTATATCGTGGGCCGAATGATAATTCAGCATCCGCTGGTAGTTGTTGCCGATAAAGTTGAATTTATCCGAAGCCGACAATGAGATACCGTAAATCTCATATTTATATTCTTCCGGTATATAATCTTCAAGATCACGGTTGAACCAATAAATAAAATACCTCAGGAACTTAAGATAGACAGGGGAGGGGATCATTTCATTGATCTGATGGATAAATGCCTGTTCCTGTTTTTCTATCAGGCCACGAGTAAGTTTTCCTTCCATTACTCCGCGTTCAAAAGGTTTGCCTTCGATATACAGTTCCCATAAGCCTGAATTTCTTCGCTGGAGCCAGCTCCGGCCACAGGTATAAAATCCTTTCCCGGGATTTACAACAGGAAGGTTTGCGGCGCTCCGGTCCGCCGGTTCCGGAATACTTACGCGGGTATCAAGCTGAAACCAGATACCAAAAAAAATCAGAATAAAAAAGACTACGACGACGATGATGAACAGTATCTTAAAAAATCTTTTCATTTTCAGCTATTTCTGACTTTATTCAACAGATAATCCAGCCCAATGATCTCACTGCAGGTAAGGATAGCGCCGATCGTAACACCGAGAACCCCATGTATATTAATGTTTTGACCGGTAAAATAGAACCCCGGGATCTTTGTCACCGGTAAGAGGGTGGTTACAAGAGGTTCCTGATAATCGTGTTCGATCCCATACATTGATCCTTCCGGGAACCCGTTATAATCACGCCAGGTCAGCGGAGTAGAGGTCTCCACAGATGAAATCGCAGATCGCAATCCAGGAAATCGTTGCTCCGCAAGATCAACCAGAGATTCTGCACAGTGGCTCTTGAATGCCTCGTATTCCTCGCCACGGTTCCCTTTGAATGTGTTTTGCCATTTCTTCACCATCTCAAACGGCATAGAAGTAAGAATGATCACATTCTTTGCAAAACCGCCTTCTGAACCGGGTGCAGGTGTATGCATCATGTAACGGGATGGCCAGCCTTCAATACTTTCATCATTCCAGACATCCTCAGTCTTATGATAATAATAGTTGTGATTGAAATACTGAAATGATCGATCCTTCAAAACAATATAAACGGCAAATGAAGAAACGGTATTTTTCAGGTTTGTGATACGTCTGAAGAAAGATTTTCTGAAAATAGCGGGTTCCATCATCTTTAATGTAGTTGATGGATGGATCGCGGAAATAAATAGTTGAGAAGAATAGGACAGGCCTGGTTTTGTGGTCAATACAAATTCGTCATTATTCAAGCCGATATTGATAACTTCATTTTTAGTATGGATTTTTCCTCCGAAGGAAATAATGCCTTCTGTAAGCCTTTCAGCGATCTGTGCGCTGCCATCGACGGTACGCCAGGCGCTTGAAATAAAGGAATGGTCTATCAAAGCGGGAATATGAAGGGGGGTATGATCCCGGTTCCCGGCAAATATAAGTCCGTTCCCCGCCAGAACGGAAGAAAGTGGTCCCGATCCTGAGAACGATGAAAAAAAATCAAATGCACTTTTATTACGGTAATATTCTTCCTCGCGGCCTTTTGGCATTTCTAAGTTGTAAAGTGGAAATGCCTGACTTATCTCTTTCAGCGACCGGATGAATTTTTCAAGGTTTTCTTTTCCGGATGGGAAACAGGGGAGAAGCCGCTCGACAAAATGATCAAACCCCATGGCTAAAGGGTAATCCCTGCCGTTGATACCGATGATATCAAAACCTTCCGGATCCATCCGTTCCAGCAGGAGGGACCGGGTAAGTCCGAAATAATCCCAATAGCGATATAATGTTTGTCCCGGATCCATTCCTCCGAAGTAATGCACCCCCGTATCAAAGTTAACTCCCTGACGTGAAAAGGTTTGAAGACATCCTCCTGCCTGCTGATTTTTTTCAAGAATACAAACACGCATCCCTTCCTTTGCAAGGATATACCCGCAAAGAAGTCCCCCCAGTCCGCTGCCAGCAATGATCACATCGTATTTAAAGTCCGGTGCTTTCATCATTTACAAATGATCAGTAACATTTTGGATTTATGCTTTGCTTCCCGGATCACCTCCACCTTCCACCCCTGCCTGTCAACAACCCCTCTGATATTTTCCAGCCCAGCCTCCCTTACCAGAATCATTCCATTATCATTGAGCTTCTCAAAACAATACATAAGTAATTCTTCCTGTTTATTAATGGGCAGGTAATACAGGACATCACATAAAATGATAGCATCTTTGTTTCCAAAGGAATAACGGGTAATATCCTCACAGAGAAAATCTATATTGTCATTTTTCAGAAATCCATTAACTGCAACGCGGATCTTTACTTCATCATGATCTATGCCCGTAATTTTCCTCGCAGGCGAAGTCATACTAAGCATATAGCTCATAAACCCGTAGCCGCATCCAAGGTCCAGAATCTCCCCTTCTCTTGGAATTAATTCATTATAAAGCTGATAATTTTTTTCGATGATCATCTTGATCCTCAGGTACCATTCCAGTACCGGGCCTTTGAAGGTGTAATTCAATAAAAGCTTTTTACGGTAGTAATGCCCGGTACCTTCCTCTTCCATAAATTTTGCATATTCCCGGGAATAGAAACGACGGAAACGTTTGGATCTTTCAGAATAGCCTGCATCGCTTTCAGATTCATTGATCCTGACTCTTTCGAGTATCTTCATCCGCATCCCTGTGGGCCTTCCCCAGAATTCACCCCGCCCCAGGAATTCACCTGTACCGAAAACTACAATTGGAAGTATATCAATCTGCAGTTTTTCAGCAAGATAAAAAGCCCCTTTATGGAAACGATGGATACGATTATCAATATAGCGGTGCCCTTCTGGAAAGATGAGAACAGAGTAACCTTCCCTCACTTTTTCTTTCAGTTTGTCAAGGATGCCGTCGATCCCCTTTTCCGCATTGAAAAAACTTGCGAGGCGTGCTACCGGGCCAAACAAAGGCGAATTCCACACCCATTCATTGGTAAGAATAATAATTTGGGGATAAAGGCGCAAAAAAGAAGGTGTCTCGATCAGCGATTGGTGATTGCTGATGATGACGGCAGGCCTGGAAAAGTCTTCTCCGTGAGGATTATAAAGTCTGCGGTTCGTGGGAAACGTCAAGAAAATATAGGCTTTACACAGTCGGCAGAAGAGCCGGTGGAATATAAATTCCTTCTTTTTTCCGGAACCGGGATAAACAAGGTAGATCAACCCGCCGATTATAACCTGGAGGATTGCAACCAGGACGATGTTTCCCCAGGTAATAAATGTCTTGATGAAAATCCTCAGGGTAACCGGATACCTGCCGCTTTTTAACCGGTTCAGCAAAAACCAGCGAATGAACATTGGCTGGAATGTATAGGAAACAAGCACTACGGCGAAGATCCCGAAAACGGAAACAAGAGCTATTGAATTCATGGCCGGGTGCAAGGCGAAAAACAAGGCGCCTACCCCGAATAATGTCGTTGCAGCGGAGAGAAAGATGGAGGTCTTGTATGAAGTGATCTCTTTCGTGTTGTATCTGTATTCGAACAACATCCCGCGCATCATCAGGATGCTGTAATCCACGCCAAGTCCGAAAATAAACGAGGATACGATAATGTTGAAGATGTTGAAATGGATGCCGGTCATGCCCATGAACCCCAGTGTCAGAAGCCAGCTTGCAAACATCGGCAGGGCGGTGGTCAGCCCCGTCTCAATACGTCCGAAAGAAAGAAGCAGCAGCAGAGTGACAAAGATCATGGATAACCTGACCAAAAGATTGAAGTCATGCCTGACATCTGCTACAAAATGGTTGGCAAGGATCTGCTTGTCAAAAATGACAATGTCCGGCTTTCCTTCAAATGTCCTGTAAACTTCTTTTTTATCTTCCTGCCTGACTTTTAACAGCGTTGTAATCATTGAAAGATGCGGCGTTTCACTGATATAATCGGAAAGGATGCCGGATGTCAGCATTTTTATTTCATCACGGTTTAAAACAGTGTAAGTTTTTGAGATATGCCTGATAAATGGATCAAATGCATTTTCCTTAAAATGAAGATCCGTCGCAGCCTTTTTAACCCCGGCTTCAAGGATTGCTATTTTCTGTTTCGTCCAGAAATCGTACCATCGCCGGATTCTTACCTTTTGAAGTGAATCGGAAAGAAGAAGCTTCTCACACCCGAAAACCCCTTGGATAACACCTGAACCCGAAAGATTCTCCAGATTCTTATCCATTCTTTCCTGTGTCTTCAGTGCATCATCCATGACTTTGCCAGTAGTGACAAGGTACACCGTTTTTAGTGATGCACCGGTAATCCGGTCAAGATCCTTCTCCATGGTACTGAGCTTGTCGGGAACGAAGTTCAGGGACATCATGTTGCCTTCAAAACTGACCCTCGAAAGGAAGAACAGGCTGGTAACCATAGCAACGATAAGCAGAATTATAAACACAATATTTTTGTCAAATGCGAAGGTGGAGATATGGTCAATTAAATTTCCCGTTTCTTTTTCAATCTTCAGATCATGTTCGTCTAAAAATTGGGGAAGAATGACCAAGGCAAAGAAAGCTGCTCCGGCCACGCTGAGAGCGGCAAACCAACCCAGATCATGTAAAACCGAGGATCGCAGGAAGATCAGGCAGAGAAAAGCCCCTGCCGTTGTCAGGCTGCAAAGAAAAATAGTGAGCGTCATCTCCCGCAATACCAAAACCATATCCCCCTTTTTCCTGAAAAGTGTAATAAGGTAAAGTGCATAATCCACTATCAATCCTAGGATAACCGATCCTATTCCGAGAGATATGGCAGAAACAGTGCCTTTTATCAGGCAGAGGATAGCCAGTGCAAGTCCTCCCCCGAACAAAGCTGGTAAAAAGCCAAGAAGAGGGATCTTAACGCTTTTAAAGTACCAGCCGATCAATAAAAAAATAAGGAACAAGGCGATGATCAGCGTGATCAGAATATCCTTTTTCACCTGATGTGCATTTCCAACTGCAAATGCAATAGCGCCGATATATTGCCCTTTGATCTCAGGTTTGCCCGCAGCACTGATCTTTGCCAGGAATTCATCCAACCCATGAAGTAGTTTCTCATTCCGTTTTGTTTCACTGGATGGATTGGCGGGTGTTATGAACAGAAGAAGATTCTTCCGGTCTTTGGACAGGAGAAAGCCATCCACAATGTCAAAATTATCCCCGGCCTGGATGGATCTCAATTTATTCATAGCGTGATAAGTCAGTCCTACCGGATCACGCATTATAATTTTTTTCAAAGCAAATCCTGCCGGGGAGATTAATCTCTTATAATCCTGTTCCAGAGCTGAATGAATCGATGCCGGAGAAAGCAAACTATCCATATTCCGGTAATCATTTTCATCCAGGTAAAGGGGAAGGTGGTCATAGAAAAGATCGAGCATCGCATTCATCGAAGAATCTTTGACATCTCCGAGGATCCCTTTGATATAAGTTGAATCAAAATGATGATTAAGCGAGTCGATAAGTCCTTTTGCATAAAGAATCAGCCTCTCAGGATCAGGTTTGGAAGAACTATCAGCAAGTGAAAGACGAATAACCAGTTTATCGGTAAACCTGAAATGGCTTACTACATCTTCAAATTTCCCAGAGGTGTTTATTGAACCGGAAATACCTGAAATGTCTTCCCGGACTTTAATCTTTGTTGCGAAAAAAAGGATAATTGCTAAAAGAATCGCAAGAAAGAGATAGAAAAGCAACCTCCGCTCCCTGAAAAAAAGAAAAATTTGAATAAAGCGTTCAGACATACAATTGATAATAAGGAGCTAAGGTTGATCCTGATCTTTGATCTCAATGCTCACCATTTTGGGCCTCCGGAAGACCCGTAGAAGAACCCAGGTAATAGTACCAAGAACAATTGCTGCCAGAATACCAAAGACGACACTACCCACCAGATACTGAAGGAGATTCGCTTTTATCCATGTCAATGTCATCCCGGAAGAATATCTGACCACATGTTTATTGTAGCCTACAATCAATCCACCTGTAATGTATGAAAGAAACAGAATAAACGGAAGCATGGGAGGAATGCTTATATTGGAAGCGGTAACGGTAACAAACCTGTTAAGTTTCAGGAAATATGCAGTTCCGTATGCAACCAGCATCTGAAAACCCCACACAGGCAAGACGCCTATGAATACCCCAACCGTCACCGATGTAGCAATCTTCATATTAGAGTCACTGCTGTTGATGATATTTTCCTGGATAAACTGTTTAATTGATTTTTTCCGGAGTGCTTTGACAAAACGGAACGGATTGATCCAGAATAAAGCTATCAGGACAAGAAGTGTATTGGCAATACTGACCCGTGTAAAATCTTGAAATTTCCTGAAATGAGATACCCTTTCTCCTTTTGGAGCATAATAGACATTGATTGGTACCGAAGTGATATTGACGTCTTTCCATGCCA
>CAZUYY010000094.1:0-8229 GCA_964624935.1 uncultured Prolixibacteraceae bacterium | reverse complement strand
GCGGGGATCACCGAGGCGCTCCTGTCGGGCGCCATCGCCGGCGACTACGCGGCCGCGATGCTCAAAGCCACGTCGGAACGGGAGCTGCATTTCATCGGAGTCGCTTTCGAACGCGCGTGGCGTAAATGCCGCGGCAAGCGCCACGAAAAACTCGCTCGCGTAAAGCCACTGTTGGCAAATATCCCGGATGCCGATTACAACAGGGCCGTGCATGCGCCTAAATGCCCTGCCGCGCAAGATCTTACCATGTTCTGGATCTATTTTCCGGAATGCCGCAATATTTTCGCAAAGTACGAACAATTTAACCTGAAAAACGGCGATGCCGGCAGATTATCGTACGACGATGTCTTCATGAAAAGAATGTTCAACAGTTTTATCTATAAGGAAGAAAATGTTTATGACCGTAAGATTGCTGATTATGCTACAGGCGTTGATGCTCTGCTCGAAGCCGACAGGGCAAAAACATCTTTGCATGAATTTGAAATGGATCTTTGGGAATATTAGCAGAACAGTGCAGATAAAAATCAAAAAGACCCTCCCATCAAGGAGGGTTTTTTTATGGTCAATAAGCTAAAATCAATAACTTTGCTCTTGATCAATGGATGAATGATCATGGGATCTTTTCTTGAAACTCCGGTCGAGTACCTGAAAGGTGTAGGCCCAACGCGGGCAGATGTCCTTAAGAAGGAATTGCAGATATTCACTTTCGGAGAATTACTTTCTTTTTTCCCATTCCGTTATATCGACCGAAGTAAAATTTTACGCATTGCCGAGATCAGGGATGATTCGGCTTATGTGCAGGTAAGAGGAAAGGTGACAGATATTGAAATACTGGGAAATCAGCATGCTAAAAGATTTATTGCCACCTTGTCTGATGATTCCGGCGATTTGGAACTCGTCTGGTTCCAGGGGGTCAAATGGGTGGTGGACAAAGTGAAACCCGGAACCGAATACATCGCGTTCGGAAAACCCTCCTGGTATAATGGTCAGCTTACGATTGCCCATCCTGAGCTTGAATTGCCCAATGAGCAGATATCTTCCGTAAGCGATACATTCAGGCCTTTATATAGTTCGACTGAAAAACTGAAATCCAAAGGTCTTGACAGCAAAGGGATCTCACGGCTGATGAAATCGCTTATCCAAAGTGACCGATTTTATATCCCTGAAGATCTTAGCCCAGAGATACTGGGTAACCTTAAATTGATGAACCGGCAGGAAGCATTCATCAATGTACATTTTCCTGTAAGTCATGAAATGCTGCAAAAAGCACAGACCAGGCTGAAATTTGAAGAGCTCTTCTATTTACAGCTCCGGCTTTTAAGACAGAAGTTCCAAAGGACCCGGAAACAGAGCGGGCACCGGTTTTCCGTTGTTGGCTCTTACCTTAATGATTTCTATCATAATTATTTATCCTTCGAATTGACCAATGCTCAGAAGCGTGTGATCAAAGAAATCCGGAGTGACTTGGGCTCTGGAAAGCAAATGAACCGTTTGTTGCAGGGCGATGTTGGCAGTGGAAAAACGTTAGTTGCCCTTATGACCATGCTTATAGCTTTGGATAATAATTTCCAGACCTGTCTGATGGCTCCGACAGAGATCCTGGCGAACCAGCATTACCAGAATATTTCAAAGATGTTATCCGGGTTAAACGTTCATATCGAACTCCTCACGGGTTCTACAAAACCTTCAAAAAGAAAAGAAATTGCAGCCAGATTAACCGATGGCACTTTGCAGATCCTGATCGGCACGCATGCCCTGATCGAGGAAAATGTCCAGTTTAAAAACCTGGGGTTCGTCGTAATTGATGAACAACACCGGTTTGGTGTTGCACAAAGGGCACGACTATGGGAAAAGAATGAAATAGCACCTCATGTCCTGGTGATGACTGCTACTCCCATTCCACGAACACTCGCGATGACCATTTATGGCGACCTTGAAAATTCTATTATTGACGAGATGCCTCCCGGCAGGAAGCGGGTTATCACCAGACATGTTTATGAAACGAAACAGGAAGAGGTGTTTAATTTTATCAGGAAACAAATTGACAAGGGAACACAGGTTTACATTGTCTTTCCTTTGATCGAGGAATCAGAAACTCTTGATCTGAAGAATTTAATGGAAGGTTATGATTCAATAAAGCAAATTTTCCCAGGCCCGAAGTATTCGATTGGTATGGTACACGGTAAGATGAAGCAGAAAGAGAAGGATGCTGCGATGGAACGTTTCCTGAAAAAGGAAACCCAAATCCTTATTGCAACTACTGTCATCGAAGTCGGAGTGGATATTCCAAATGCTTCTGTAATGGTCATTGAAAACGCGGAACGGTTCGGGCTTTCACAGCTTCACCAGTTGAGAGGAAGGGTCGGTCGGGGCGGCGATCAATCTTATTGTATCTTAGTCTCAGGATTCAAGCTGACCACCGAAGCGAAAAAAAGGCTTGAAACCATGGTTGAAACAAATGATGGTTTTATTATTGCTGAAACCGACCTTCGCCTGCGTGGCCCGGGAGATATGGAAGGGACACAACAATCAGGGATCCTCGATCTTAAAATTGCAGATGTCATTCGTGATGAGAAGATGCTAAAATATGCGCGTAATCTTGCCCTGGATATCATCCGGGCCGACCCTGAACTTCAGAAAGAAAATAACGCAGTAATTGCGAGACATCTTAATATAATTGATCAAAAACGGGAAAATTGGGGTCTCATAAGCTAAGATTCAGGAAATTCTCAATACTTTTACATCCCCAAAATTGTTACATGCATGAAGATTTCCTATAATTGGTTGAAGGAATATGTCTCAGGGATTCCTGAACCTGCAAGGGTAGCTGAAATCCTTACCGGCTGCGGACTTGAGGTTGAGGGTATGGAGACCTGGTTCCCGGTGAAGGGTGGGCTCAGGGGTGTTGTGACCGGAGAGGTGCTAACCTGCATTAAACACCCTGATTCTGATCATCTTAGTCTTGCTACAGTCAATGTAGGCGCCGGGGAGCCTTTGAGGATTGTTTGCGGGGCACCAAATGTAGCACCCAACCAAAAGGTAGCTGTAGCAACTGTTGGAACCACACTCTTTTTTTATGATAAGGAAATCACCATCCAGCGGACCAGGATCCGGGGAGAACTCTCGGAAGGAATGATATGTGCAGAAGATGAACTGGGAATAGGTACTTCCCATGCAGGGATTATGGTATTGGATCCCCTGGCAGTTCCAGGTACACCGGCAAAGGAATATTTTAATATTGAAGAAGATACGATATTTGAGATCGGACTTACTCCAAACCGGTCGGATGCAACCTCTCACATTGGCGTAGCCAGAGACCTTGTTGCCGTGCTGAACTGTATGCCCGGGAATACTGGTCCGGATTCGTCAATCCTGAAATATCCTGATACAAGAGATTTTGATGATTCAAAGCAGGGCCGGAAAATAGATGTATTCATTGAAGATGCTGAAGCCTGTCCGAGGTATTCAGGGTTGACTTTTACAGGGATAAAAGTAAAAGAATCACCCTCCTGGCTTAAGAACAGACTAAATGCCGCTGGACTCCGGCCAATCAATAATATTGTCGATATTACCAACTTCATCCTGATGGAATTGGGTCAACCCTTGCATGCATTCGATGCGGACAAGATTAAAGGAGATAAAGTCATTATTAAAAAGTTTCCGGAACCTAAGAAATTTATCACGCTGGATGAAGTGGAGCGGGAAATAACAAATCAGGACCTAATGATTTGTGATTCTGAAGACCCCATGTGCATTGCGGGGGTTTTTGGAGGGCTGAATTCGGGGGTAACTTCAAATACTACTTCAATATTTCTGGAGAGCGCCTGTTTCGACCCCCGCAGTATCCGGAAAACGGCACGAACCCATGGTTTGCAGACGGATGCTTCGTTCCGGTTTGAACGCGGTGCAGATATCAATATCACAGTCTATGCCCTGAAAAGAGCTGCTTTATTGATCAAGGAGATAACGGGGGGGAAAATAGCATCCGGTATCGTGGATGTTTATCCTCATCCTAAAAGTCATGCAAGGGTTTTCTTGTCATTTTCACATCTCGACCGTCTTGTAGGAAAAGTCATCGACAGAGAAATTGTCAACAAAATACTTTCTTCCCTTGGTATTATCATTCTTTCCGCATCAAATGAAGGGCTGGAGCTGGAAATTCCTTCTTATAAAGTGGATGTGACAAGGGAAGCTGATGTTATCGAAGAGATCCTGCGGATTTATGGATATAACAATATTGAGTTTTCTGAGACTATTCATACTTCCATCTCATCTTCTCCCAAACCAGATCCTGAAAAAATTAAAAATGGGATCTCGGACTATCTCTCTGCAAACGGCTTCAGTGAGATCATGAACAATTCACTGACCCGAACCTCCTATTACGAAAACAGCCCGGTTTATCCTTCTGAACATAATGTCAGGATACTCAACCCACTAAGCAGAGATCTGGATGTACTGCGCCAGACCTTGCTATATGGAGGGCTTGAGTCTCTCGTGTATAATCAGAACCGGAAGATTTTTGATTGTAAGCTGTTTGAATTCGGGAATTGTTATTTTTTGGATCCAGAGAAAGACAATAAAACTCCACTGGGGAAATATATTGAGCAAAACCATCTTTCCATTTTCATGACAGGAAGGGCGCAGATGGAAAACTGGAATGCAGCGGGACGGAAAGCAGATATTTATGATCTAAAAGGGTTTACAGATGCCATTCTTCTTCGTGTCGGCATTCCTGTTTCATCCCTGGAGATGATTTCTGATACTTCAGAGATTTTCAGCCAAGGCATGACTTACAGGATGAAAGGCGAAACATTGGTCAACCTGGGCTCATTATCTCCCGCTTTACTGAAAAAGTTTGATTTGCGACAGGATGTGTTCTATGCTGATTTTAACTGGACATTTCTGTTCAGTAACCTGAATGCAGGAGTAATGCCTGTTGCCGAACTACCAAAATTTCCGGAAGTCCGCAGAGATCTTGCTTTGCAGCTTGACAGATCTGTGTCCTATTCTGAGATTGAGAGACTGGCTTTTGCAACGGAAAAGAAACTTCTTAAGAAAGTGGGGTTATTTGACGTGTATGAAGGGGAGAAGATCGAGGCGGGGAAAAAATCATATGCCATATATTTTATTTTGCGGGATGATCAGAAGACACTTACAGATGAAGAGATCGATAAGACCATGAAGCGGCTAATAAAGGTTTATACTGAGAAGTTAAAGGCGCAGGTAAGATAAAGGACCCTAAGGGGAGAGGCCCCCACCCCCGGCCCCTCCCCCAAGAGGGAGGGGAGTATAGTAATAAAGATTAAATGAATATAAACAGCTAAATAAACTTTACAACATGGAAAAAGAAACTGCGAAGTATTCTGTAAGTCCTTCGGGAGACAAATTTGAGGTGCCTCGGAAAGAGGATTATGATGTTGAATTCAAACGGATCAAAAACCTGGTGGATAAGGCGAGGAAAGAAAAGAAGGAGATTGTCGTTGTGATGGGGTTAGGGTTTGTCGGGGCTGTTATGGCGGCGATTGTGGCTGATACCAATGACAAAAACGGGAAATATTCAAAATTTGTGATTGGATGCCAGCGGCCAAGTATCCGGAGCTATTGGAAGATCCCGATGATAAATAATGGCATGAGTCCGGTGAAGGCAGAAGATCCTGAGGTGGACTTTCTTATCCAAAACTGTGTAAAAAAGTCAAAAACGCTGATTGCGACCTATAACAGCGATGTCCTGCAGTTTGCCGACTGTGTTATTGTGGATGTACAATGTGATTTTTCAAAGGTAGAAATCGGGAATATGAAATCAGGAACTGCCGATATGGCTGCGCTGGAAGATACCATGCGGACGATCGGCGAACATATTCAGCCTGAATGTCTTGTTCTGATCGAAACCACGGTTGCTCCCGGGACTACTGAATTTGTTGCGTGGCCGATCCTGAAAAAAGAATTTATGAAGAGAGGTATTTCCCAGGTTCCGTTGCTGGCTCATAGTTTTGAACGTGTAATGCCCGGGAAACAATATGTTGCATCCATCCGTGATTTTTGGCGTGTATGTTCAGGATGCGAGGAAGTTGCACGGAAACGGGTTGAGAAATTTCTTCATGAGGTGCTGAATACCAAAGATTTTCCACTGACGGTTATGGACCGGCCTATTGAATCGGAAACAACAAAAATTGTCGAGAATTCTTATCGTGCAACTATTCTTGCTTTTCTGAATGAATGGAGCCTTTTTTCGGAACGGAATGGCGTTGACCTTATCAAGGTAATCAAGGCGATCAAGATGAGACCCACACATAACAATATGATCTTTCCAGGTCCGGGGATAGGAGGATATTGTTTGCCTAAGGACGGTGGGTTGGGATACTGGGCCTATAAACATATTCTTGGATTTGAAGATGGGGATAAGGTGTTTCAGATCACACCGGTGGCAATCAATATCAATGATACACGGGCACTGCATGTTGCCGAACTCACCCGGGATGCTTTACGGAACATGGGCCGGTATATTGCCGGAGCGGAAGTGCTGTTGTGCGGCGCCAGTTATCGTCAGGACGTGGGCGATACCCGTTACAGCGGCAGTGAAATGGTGGTGCGTAAGCTGACCGAGATGAATGCCGAGATCCGAATTCATGATCCTTATGTAGATCATTGGTACGAACTTGAAGATCAGGACGAATATCCTGCTCCGGGACATTCGTGGAAACGTTTCTTCAGGAATCAGGAACAACTTAAAAATATAGTTGTCCAGAAGGATCTGAAAAAAGCTATCAAGGGCATTGAAGCCCTGATCCTTGCAGTGCCGCATGCTCCATACCTGAAGCTTAACCCGGAGGATATCGTAAAATGGGCGGGAGGACCAATCGCCATCATCGATGCATTCGGCATCCTTACTGATGATCAGATCAGGGCTTATTACAGCCTGGGATGTGAGGTGAAGGCTCTTGGGAGAGGGCATCTTGCAAGGATCAAACGGGAAGTGATGGAGAAAAAGAAATAAAAATTTCGTAATTTTGCATCTGCTAAAATCTTGGTCATGGATATTCTGTCAATAAAGCAACGGTTTGGGATTATCGGGAATTCAGTATTGCTGGATCGTGCCATTGATATTTCGAGACAGGTTGCCGCCACAGATATTACCGTGCTGGTTTCCGGCGAGAGCGGTACCGGTAAGGAGTTCTTTCCCAAGATCATTCACCAGCTCAGCGCACGGAAACACGGGCCTTATATTGCCGTGAACTGCGGGGCTATCCCGGAAGGCACCATCGAATCGGAACTCTTCGGTCATGAAAAAGGATCTTTCACCGGAGCTCATGAAGCAAGAAAAGGATATTTTGAAGTTGTCAATGGGGGAACGATCTTTCTTGATGAAGTGGCTGAACTTCCGTTGTCAACACAAGTGCGGTTACTCAGGGTTCTGGAATCCGGGGAGTTCATGCGGGTGGGTTCTTCCAAGTCGCTGAAAACCAATGTCAGGGTTGTAGGCGCTACAAATATCAACATTCCGGATGCTATCACGGCAGGGAAATTCAGACAAGATCTGTATTACAGGTTGAGTACGGTTCCGATTTCAGTACCTGCACTCAGAGAGCGGAAAGAAGATATTTACCTCCTCTTCCGTAAATTTGCTTCCGATGCTGCAGAAAAATACCGGATGCCATCCATTCAACTGGATGAAGATGGACAGCGTGTGCTTCTTAATTATCGCTGGCCCGGAAACATCCGTCAATTGAAAAATATCACCGAACAGATCTCTATTATTGAGAAGACCCGTAATATAACCGGCGAGACCCTTGCCAAATATATTCCCAGTTCTCAGAATAGTGAATTACCGATGCTTTACAAGGGGGATGATTCGGGACATTTCTCTGAGCGGGAATTACTTTATAAGGTTCTTTTTGATATGCGAAAGGATGTAAATGACCTGAAGCAACTGGTGATGAACCTGATGAAAAATGAATCGGCGAATGCAGCCCTGAGTGAGAATTCACATATCATTAACCGCCTTTATAAGGATTTCGGGGATGTCAACGAGCCACAGGCGCCGATCATCGTTCATTCTCCTGATAAGACATTGGAAGAACCGATCCAGGAGCCGGAAGAGATTGAAGAATCATTTTCACTCGTAAAAAAGGAGATGGACTTTATTCGGAAGGCTCTTCAGAAACATGAAGGGAAGAGGAAGGATGCGGCGAGGGAGCTGGGGATTTCGGAAAGGACGCTGTACAGGAAGAT
>CAZUYY010000093.1:0-8274 GCA_964624935.1 uncultured Prolixibacteraceae bacterium | reverse complement strand
AAGTTTATTTTCTTTACTGAAGAAACATTATACATCTGCTCATCCGATGTGTATTATCATAATTCCACGAAGTCTCTTTTCTTATTACTTTCACAGCAAAGAGATAGTCGACATTATTACTGAGCAGCAGGGAATGCCGGATCTTATTCTGGATAAGTTTACAAATGACCCGCTCATAAGGAAAATCAGGAATGATGTGATTGGAAGTTCACCATCAATGGAATTTATCCATTCGGGTATCTATGTTCATTCAAAAACGTCAAGTCCTGTTCTTGTTTTTGGAGAAAGCGGTACAGGGAAACAGTTAGTAGCAAGGGAAATCTTCAAATATTCAACAAAGTATAACAAAGTATTCGTGGTAGAAAACTGTTTGTCGTTTAAGAATAAAGATTTTGACGCAGAGATGTTCGGCTATATAAAAGGGACATTTACGAATGCTGTAAAGGATATGGATGGTCTGTTAATTAAGATGAACGGAGGAACGTTGTACTTTGATGAGATTTCGGAATTATCATTGGTAAATCAGGTAAACCTTTTACGATTTATTGAAACGGATGAAGTCACAAAAATCGGATCGATCATACCGGAAAAAACCAATGTCCGGATCATTTTTGCAACTTCCTTCGATCCGGAAACATTGGTCAAACAAGGCAAATTGCATCAAGATCTTTATTTTCAATTGCAGGATCGTAAGATCAGGACAGTTTCATTAAGGGAATACCCGGATGATATCCCTTTGCTTGCCTCTTATTTCTGGGAAAATGAACATGAACAATCCCCCCTTTCAAAGGAGGTTCTGGATTATCTCAAGTCTAAGAGATGGCCGGGGAATGCCTTGCAATTGAGATGTGTCATTGAAAGTATTCTCGATTATTTCCCCGGGGCGATTCCCACCATTGCTCATTTTAAATTGCTTGAGAAGATCGAGAAAGACAACCTGGTAGGATTACCCGGCGACCTGGACATTGGCGAAGAGGAGTTGAATAAAGTAACGAGCAATCGTCATATTATATGTGTACAAAATACAATCCGGGAAATCAAAGTGGAATTACGACCCTTGATCAACCACAAGTTGGATGTTATCAGCAAAGCCGGGAAAGTCGAAGAAATTAAAAACTTCGTTGAAGAAAGGCTGACTATCCTCAATGATTTAGGCCGCAATCCGATTTATTTCAGGTCCGGCACGCTTTACAATAATACAAGGTGTTTCTGTTACGAACTTGGAGAGATCTTAGCCAATTGGGATAAATCGATTAACAGGTTCAGGGAGATCTGGTACAAGAAAGTCTATGAATATTACAAACAAATTTTCGAAGAAGTTTTTGAGCTGGTCTGGGATCCTCAATATAACCCGAGAATCCAAAAAAGTTAGAAAATTACAAAGGACATTCCCAAAGTTACAACAATCTAAATGTCGGCTAATTCATTTTTTAAGTTACTAACACAAATATGAATTGCCCTGCGCTTTAGCTTTTTCTTTACCCCCAGCCTAAATGGGTATTTCAAGATTCGTTACGATGCTCGGTCTTAGCTTGGGGAAAAGGCAACCCATATATTTCTGTAATAACTCCCCTTCGCCTTCAGGAGAAGGGGGCAGGGGGATGAGGTGCCTTGTGTGGATTCGTTCCGGCACATCAAAAAAAGATTTAGCCTCATTTTTTCACCTTCACCGGGTAAGGCGGCTGAACAGGTTTCTCCGGCGGGTTTTCTTTCAATTCTTCAAGCACCACCTGGATGGCTTTATCGAGCTGGGGATCTTTCCCTGCAGCGACTTCAGCCGGAAGCTGTTCAACTTCAATATCCGGAGCAATACCCTCATTTTCAATTCTCCATCCCTCTTTAGTCCAGAAAGCCACATTAGGAGCAGTAACATATCCACCGTCCATAAGGCCGGGGAAGTTAAGAATCCCGACTAACCCACCCCAGGTTCTTTTTCCGATGAGCTTCCCCAGGTTAAGCTTCCGGAACGACCAGGGAAGATAATCCCCGCCGCTGCCTGCATATTCGTTGATCAGCATCACCTTAGGTCCCTGGATTGCTGCATGAGGCGCTTTTATATCTTCACCGTACCGAGTTGCCCAGTAATTCAGGTAAGGACGACGCAGGATATCGACGATATAATCAGCAAGATCTCCACCACCATTGAATCGCTCATCAATAATGATCCCGTCTCTGTCGGATTGCGGGAAAAAATACCGTTTGAAATAATCATGACCTGCAGTGCTTGTATTCGGAACATACACATAGGCAACCCGGCCATTGGAAGCTTCACTTACTTTTTTCAGATTGTTCTCCACCCAGTAACGGTTACGGAGTTCGCCTTCACTTTCAATGGGAACAACCTTTACAAGACGTGAATCTGATCCGTCAGCATGAGAACTCACTTTTATGTCTGTCAACTTGCCTGCCGTATTTTCAAAAAGGCTGTAAACGCTTACCGGCGCTTTCAGGTCTTTCCCGTTGACTGCCAGTAGATATTCCCCTTCTTTAACATCCACACCGGGTTCAGTCAACGGTGATCTTAATTCAGGTGACCAATTCAGCCCCCCATAGATCTTGCTGAAACGGTAAAGGCCGTTTTCTACAGAGTAATCTGCTCCCAGAAGCCCCACCGGGACAGTCTTTGCTGTCCGGTACTGTTCACCTCCGAAGGTATAAGAATGTCCGACAGAAAGCTCGCTGCACAGCCACCGGGTAAGCCTTGTAAAATCATCACGGCAGGAAAGATAGGGAAGGAACTGAGCATACTTTGTTTTCATGGCAGGCCAGTCAACACCATGCATTCCGGGATCATAAAAGAAATCACGGTTGATACGCCAGATATCTTCAAACATCTGCCGCCACTCTGCAGGAGGATCTATTTTGATTTGTGCAGCATCCAGATTCAATGCTCCCTTCCCTGCTTCAATCTTGTCACCGGTCTTCGTGAGGAACCAGGAATCTTTCAGGTTGTAAAGGATCTTTTTCTTATCAAAAGAAAGGTTATAATAAGTCAGGGCATCTAAAACAACATTATCCTTTTTTGTTTCCAGGCTGAAATTATGCAGTTTACCGGAAAAAGATCCATCCGGTGAAGGAAATGCAGGATTCTCAATAAAATAGATCTCTTTTTCCGGACCCGCCGATAATGCTAAATAAAAACCGGGAGGTATGGGCAGAGCAAGAATACGATCGGTAAGATGGTCTATATCTATGACTATTTTGGAAACACTCGTGCTATCTTCTTTTGCCTTATCCTTCTTTTTATCTTTCTTGTCTTTATCTTTATTCAGATCTTTTTCAGGCTCTGCCGTTCCTTTTTCTTCGTCACTTTCTTTCAGTAAAGGATTCGGGGAAGTTTTGTCAAGCACCGTAATGTATAAGCTGTTCTTCATATGCATATCTTCAGAAGACAGGTCAAACCATTGCCTTACAGGACCGGCATCAGTCGACCCGAAGAAATAAAGATACTTGCCGCTTTTATCAAAAACCGGCTCTGAACAATCACTTAAGCCATCGGTAACCGGATACAACTTGTCCTGGTCAAGCGAATAAAGATAAACCCTGAGAATGTTGGTGGGTGTTATCATCGCGAAAGTCATCCATTTGGAATCAGGAGACCAGTCAGGAACCATAGCCTGAAAAATATCATAGAGCGGTTCGGTCGCTATCTTTTTTATCTTTCCTGAAACGAGATCGATGTAGTAAAGATTAAATCCGTTGTCGGAATATGCTATCATCTTATTGTCGGGCGACCAGACGGGATTATAATAGAATCCTTTACCTGTAAGCGGGTAATCTTTTGTTTTTCCTTCTTCGCCCTGACCGGCAATCACCAGGCGATATTCTCCGGATTCATCAGAGAACCAGGCAATTTTCTTCCCATCCGGAGACCATGCTGGATTACGTTCATATACTCCCGGCGTATTAGTCAGATTTCTCGGATCACCCTTCTCTGCGGGTACGGTAATAATGTCTCCCCTTGCTTCAAAAACAGCCCTGGCGCCACTTGGAGATAAATTCGAATAACGGATGTTCTTTGCCGCAGAGACATAGCGGGGACGTATGGTAGAGAGATCCGCGGGTACATGGATATGAAGCTGCGTTGAACTATTGGATGTCAGGTCATACAAGTGAAGGTACCCTGCCTGTTCAAAGATGATCTTTCCTCCGCCGTATCCTGCTGAATTGATAGGGAAATCTGTGAAGTGAGTCAATTGGTTGATCTCTTTTAATTGGGTATCGTACGAAAACAGGTTGAACTCTCCATTCCGGTCAGAGAGAAAATATACGTAGTTGCCAATCCACATAGGACGCCAGTCATTACATCCCCCTGCAGGCTGAGGGATCTTTTCAACAGCAAGGGTTGACAGATCACAGATCCAAATGAATGAGATCCTTCCTCCACGGTAATTTTTCCATTGCTGGAAAGCGTTGTAATATGGGTTGTAAGCAATTTTCTTCCCGTCAGAAGAAAAACTGCCATAAACCCCGCTTGGAAGGTTCAGTTTCTCAGGGAAACCGCCTGTGAGGGGAACAAGGTAAAATTTTGGTAAACCCCCGGTAAATGATTCACGTGTTGAAGAGAAAAGAACTGACATCCCATCCGGTGTGAACCCCCTTGCAAAATCTGCATCAGGATGCCACGTAAGGCGTGTAGGAACACCCCCTTCAACAGGAATAGTAAAAACATCCGTATTCCCATCATATTGGCCGGTGAAAGCTATTGTCTTTCCGTCGGGACTAAAATTGGGGGAGAATTCGGCGCCTTCATTGGAAGTGATTCGTGTCACATTCGCGCCATCCAGATCAGCAACCCACAGATCATTGGCATACACAAAAACAATATGGGAACTGCTTACCGAAGGGTCTGTCATCATCCTTGATTCCCCCGGATTCTGTGCCACAGTCATCAGGAAAGAGAAAAAGATAGCCGGCACAACGAATAAATACTTCAATGTTTTCATATCAGATATTTTTTACATCTGGCAAATATATATATTTTTTCTTCCCCCTCCCTCTTGGGAAAGGGGGTCAGAGGGTGGGGTTCTATGTAATCTCAAATTTTTTTTCATTCTCTATCAGGGTAAAGACCGTTAAAAGTGTACATACTTAAAATAACTTCAAAACGAACTCGTAAAAACGCAACTCTTTTGAAAATAAAAATCATTATTAAACTAAGCCTTTTCCTCTTTATAGTGGCTGTAATATCTGTGATGCATTACATATTACATAGCTTATAATGACTTAAACTGTGCCACCTGATCGAAACGTATCTTAAATTTCTTGTATCGGGAATTTTTTTTTGACAATTTATCGTTGCTGAAACAATAAAAAATGCAGAAAATGCATTATATTTGTGCAAGATTGCGAGCTCTCCATTAATACAGAGTCGTGAACAAAACGGGAACGACGAAAACCGGAAAAAGAGTAGTCAATATTAATTAATAATTCAGATTATGCGTCTTTTAGCTATAGCATTACTAACTATTCTTGTAGGCACCTTGTTGCTTGCAAAATTCCGTAAAGACATGATGGGCAAATTCTTTTCCTTTATATCGTGGTTCTTTATCGTAGTGGGATTCCTCCTTTTCATTGGATTTATAGCAGGTGGCATTGTCAGGATGACCCATCATGGTTTTCAAGGTCCACAAAACCGTTGTGAGATGATGATGAACAGACCTGGTCATGAAATGCACCATTGGTTTTGTTGTCCTCCGGGCATGGACAAAGGAATGAAAGGCCCTGGATGTATGGCGCATGACAGTACGATGAAATGCTGCCAAAAACGCATGGCACCTGATTCTGTTAAAAGAATGATACCACCTAAAAAATAAGAAGGTAAAATTTCTCATAACTTTTAAGTACAGCGCATTTTCCAAGAAGCATTCGGGATGTTTTCATTTGGCTTGGTATAATCCGGGTCAATTTCATGTTTACTTTGTTTCATTACATACCACCCTGTGGGGCTAAGGCTACCTGTATTTACAGCATTCCATCTGTATAAAGTGTGCGAATCACTTTAAAACGTAATTTTGCGACCAAAACTACGTTTTTTTCAATCGAATGAGCAAAGTCTATATCGTCAGATGTCGCGATTACAGCCAGGTTGACATGAAACTGGCGGAACTGATCAAAATGATGGGAGGCGCTTCACAGTTTGTAAAACGTGGTCAGCGGATCGCAGTGAAACCCAACTTGCTTTTGGCTGCTGAGCAGGAGAAAGCTGCTACCACTCATTCATCTTTACTGACTGCAACAGGAAAAATCTTCGGTAAGGTCGCCGGCAGTATTGTATTGGCCGAGAGTCCGGGTTCCGGCTACGCATATGATAAAAAAACGCTGGAGAAGACTTACAAGGTCTGCGGTATGCAGGATGCCGCTGAAACTTCCGGGATAGAACTGAACTATGATACATCCTTCGAAACAGTATCATTTCCCGAAGGTAAACTGGTGAAAAGATTTGAGATCATTACACCAATTCTCCGGTGCGACAGTTATATCAACCTTTGCAAGCTTAAAACACATGGTCTGATGATCATGACCGGAGGCGTTAAGAATATTTTCGGCGTGATCCCGGGACGCTCCAAACCAGGATACCACAGCACAATGACAACACAGGAACTGTTTGCCGGAATGCTTCTGGATCTCGTAGCACTGGTACCGCCAAAACTGACCATAATGGACGCTGTAGTCGGCATGGAAGGCGATGGCCCTTTCAACGGGACGCCCAGACATATAGGACTTCTGATTGCTTCAACCGATCCACTTAGTCTCGACATTGTGGCGTCGGAAATGATGGGCATTCCAGCAGAAAAAAATCCACTGTTGGTCGAGGCAAAAAAACGTAATCTTCATCCAGCAGGCATTGAGGACGTGGAAATAATCGGCGTGCCTTTAGAACAAATTTTCCTTCCCGGTTTCAAACTTCCCGCTTCCTTCACAGCAGAGAATAAAAGAGTTCTCGGATCTCTCCTGAAACCGTTAGTAAAAAACTCGTTCACCGTCGATCCCAGGATAATAAAATCAATCTGTACCGCCTGTGGTACCTGCAAAAAAGCTTGCCCCCGCGATGCAATAGTTATCAATAAAGTCGCAATCATCGACAAGAAAAAATGCATCCGCTGTTACTGCTGCCACGAAATGTGCCAGTATAATGCGATTGAGTTGCATAAAAGTCTGCTTTATAAATTGGTCAATTAGGCCATAATGAATGCTTGAACATTGATCAATACCTGCCTGCCGGCAGGCAGGTATTCTAAGTTCCAATCGTACTTCAAAAATCGTTGATCGATATTCGATTGTTCTGAAAAAAAACCAACCCAGCATACCTGCTTAAGCATGAAATATAATTTTGATACCCTCATCAACCGTGAAAACACTTCCTGTGTAAAATATGATCTGCGGCAGACCATCTTTGGAAAACGTGATGTGATCCCCTTGTGGGTTGCAGATATGGATTTCGAAACCCCTGATTTTATCCGCGATGCAATCATGAAGCGTGCAGTTCATCCTGTTTATGGCTATACATTCAGAGATGTGGATTATTATCAACCCATTATTGAATGGATGCTGTCACATCACGATTGGAAAATTCAGAAAGACGATATTATATTTTGTCCCGGAGTGGTTCCGGCGCTCAATTTAGCAGTGCTGGCATTCACCCAACCTGGAGATAAAATTATCATTCAACCGCCGGTTTATCACCCTTTTTTCAGTGCTGTACGTGACCACGACCGGGAATTGGTATTCAATCAATTGATCCGGAAAGAAGATAAATACACCATCAATTTCGAATTGCTTGAGGAACAGGCGAAAAATGCTGTGATGCTGATCCTCTGTAACCCGCACAACCCGGTCGGCCGGTGCTGGGATCAGTCAGAACTTGAAATGATCGCAAAGATATGTCTGAAGCACCATGTACTGGTGTTATCTGATGAAATCCATGCCGATCTTGTCATGCCGGAACACAAGCATAGAGTTTTTGCCACTCTGTCGCCCGAAGCTGCTGAGATCGCGATCACTGCCCATGCGCCAAGTAAAACATTTAACCTGGCCGGGCTTGCAACTTCATCAGTCATCATTTCTGACCCTGATCGGAGATCTGTATTTTCACGGTTTATTGAAAGATTGCATTTGAACATGGGGAACCTTTTCGGGAACGTAGCCTCAACTGCTGCCTATTCGCAGGGAGAACCCTGGAGATTGCAACTGATCGGTTATCTCCATAATAACATCGATCTTACGGCAGCATTTATCAAAGATAATATCCCCGGTTTGGAAATGATCATGCCG
>CAZUYY010000092.1:0-8429 GCA_964624935.1 uncultured Prolixibacteraceae bacterium | reverse complement strand
CTTTACAAACACAACAGTACCAATATCCCAATAGTCAATTAAAATACAGAGTTGCGATTATTGCTTATGGTCCCGGTATGGGAGACACCGGCAGGGGAACTGTAATGATGGAAGCCAGCCACAATATAGCTGGCTCAAATGATCCGGCCAATGTGGCAGCGCAGAGAGCATTTTTTAATTTTTCTTTCCTGAGCTGCGGTCGGAAAACGATAAGTCCAATGATCGTAGGACTTCCCCCCCACGTTTATTCAGGAACACCCGTTCCTTTGACATTTACCGTTCCTTCAGGTACAAACATGAGTAATTATACCATTCAGTGGTCTTCAAGCCTTGGCGGAACTTTTACTCCAAATGCCACACAACAATCCGTTTCCTGGGATCCCCCTGCTGAGGGTGGTCCCACGGTCTGTACAGTAACAGTGAAACTTACGGATAACTGCGGAAGACAAACCTATAATACACAAAACGATACGGTTTCCTGCAACCTGACAGTTACACCCACCATTACACAACCATCTTGTTATGGTAATTCCAATGGGTCTATCCTGATGACCATCACCGGAGGATCAGGTTTCACCTGGACATGGACGAGGGTTTCTCCGACCGGCAGTGGATCAGGAAGTGGAACAATCATTCCGAATCTTTCAGCCGGCGCATATAATGTGTCTGTAACTGCAACGTCCACAGGGTGTGGAACCACTTTTACTTCATTGGTAACACAACCTGCGGTGCTCGTTGCTTCAACGGTTACAACACCGGTATCCTGTTATGGTGGTTCCAATGGAACCATTACCGTCACAGTCAACGGAGGTACCGCCCCTTATACTTATAGTTGGGCTGATCTTTCAGGTTCAAATCAACCTCAAAACAGGGCAGGACTGTCTGTCGGAGCCTACAATGTAACCGTCACGGATACGCACGGTTGTTCGGCTACATCGTCCGGCATAGTCACCGGGCCTTCAGCAGCCCTGACTGTAAGTGGTAGTCAAACGAACATTTCATGTTTTAGCGGTTCCAATGGAACCATTACACTGACAGTCGGCGGAGGTACAAGCCCTTATATGTATAATTGGGCTGATCTTTCAGGTTCAAATCAACCTCAAAACCGGACCGGTCTGGCTGTTGGCACCTATAGTGTAACCGTGACGGATTCGAGAGGATGCACTGCTACTTTATCGAAAACTATTACCCAACCTGCATTGCTGGCTCTGAGTGTAGCTGTCACACAGCCGACCTGCCAGACAGCACCTTTCAATGGATCCATAACGTTGACGGTTACCGGTGGCACCTCACCTTATACATATAATTGGAATGATTTGACAGGTTCAAATCAACCTCAAAACCGGACCGGCCTTGGCCCCGGAACCTATACTGTGGTTGTGACCGACAACAATGGCTGTACAGCAACCATTTCAGCAACTCTGGTTGCCACTACCGGTACACCTGCCGCCCCATCAACGATTAATCCTTAACAAGATCTCTAAATTATCCAGAAAAATTTCAACAGCGCATTCATTGATAAAATTATGCAATATATGAAAACAAGATCCTTACGCATTTCGAAAGACAAATATGTTTTTTTTGCAGCATTCAGCCTGGTTTTTTTTGTTTCCAACCTGTTTTCACCGAATACTTTGTTTGCACAGATAACCCAGGATGGGGGGACGTCGAATGTCACAGAGAACTATGTTCTTGATAATGCCGGCACGAATTTACTTACCATCAATAAGCCAACTGTCAATGTCGGAGATATACTGATAGCGAATATATCGGCACTTACCCATGCCGGTAGCAATAGTGGTTATGGTGCTACGGCTACCGGTTGGACTCAGGTAAGCTATCAGGATTACGAACAAGGCGGAGGTCAGCATACTGCCACGGTGCTATACCGAATTGTGGATGGCACCGAGGGGTCGAGCTTCACTTTTACTATTGGTGTCAGCGGTAATAATTGTCATGGAGCGGGTGCCATTATTGCCTTTTCAGGAGTTAATACATCTGCGCCACTGGATGTTACAGGCACCTATAAATATAATTCAAGTGGCTCAACATCAGTTACGACAAATGCAATAACTACCATTACTGCCAATGACGCTGTCTTAATGTTAGTGGCGGCGCAAGATGATGCTACTTCTGTGGGATCATATAGCGGGTCACCCTCTCTTTCATCGCTATATTCATACGCTGAGAGTTCTTCCAGCCCAGCAGGCACTGTTGGCGTGGGTGCGGCTTATTCAGTGAGTAGTAACACTACGACCAGCAGCTTAGCTGCAACTCTGGGAGCAAGTAAAGAGTGGGCTGCAATATTGATAGCGCTCAAGCCTGGTGCAGTTGTTCCTACAATTACAGGTTTTATCCCGACGAGTGCATGTTATGGCTCAGGGGCTACTGTTACTATTACAGGAACCAATTTTACCGGAGCAACAGTTGTAAACTTTAATGGAGTGTCAGCTTCATTTTCTGTAACTAATAGTACAACAATTTCTGCCACATTACCTGCCACTGCAACAACCGGAACTATTAGTGTGACTAATTCTGCAGGCACAGGTACGAGTAGCAGTAATTTTACTGTAACACCTTTAAATACCGCAGGCAATCCCTCGTCAACACCAACGTTATGTATCAACACAGTTCTGACAAACATAACGATTGCTACCACAGGAGCAACGGGCATTGGCACAGCCACAGGATTGCCTGCAGGAGTCTCTGCAGCATGGGCCGGTACGGCCTCCTCCGGTACGATTACCATTAGCGGGACACCTTCTGTGTCAGGTAGTTTTAGTTACAGCATTCCATTAACAGGAGGTTGTGGGAGTGTATATGGAACCGGAACGATCACCGTGAACACTTTGCCAACTATCACACTGGGTCCCGGTCCTTCAATATGTCGTGGAACGACAACTGCAAATCTTCCTTATTCGGGAACATCGGGCAGTCCTGATCATTACAGCATCGTTTATAATTCAACAGCACAGGCTCAGGGGTTCGTTAACGTGACCAACGCCTCTTTGCCTTCACCCACACCCATCATTCTTACGGTCCCTGCAGCGGCAGCTTCAGGTATTTATTACGGCACCCTGTCGGTGACTAATTCTAATGACGGGTGTATGAGCAATTCTTCCGTAAATTTTACAGTAACAATCAACGCAGTTATTGTAAGCCCTACTATTACACAACCCACCTGTTTCTCCAGTGGATCGATTGTTCTTAACGTAAGCGGAGGAATTCCTCCCTATACATATAATTGGTCCGATCTTTCAGGTCAACCTCAACCTCAAAATCGTTCAGGACTTTCATACGGCACCTATAGCGTTACTGTGACCGATAGTAAAGGCTGCACCGCAAGTACAACTGCTGTTTTGAACAATCCTGATTGCGGCACTTATATTTATGTATGTAAATCCAATTCTGCAGAAGTATTTTCCACACCTCCTGACCCAACAGTTACATCTTATGACTGGTCAATTCTTCCGTCCGGAAACGGCACCATTGTCAGTGGTCAGGGAACTCCGACGATAGTAATCAATTGGACCGGCGCCACTCCGGGTCTCGGAGAGGTTTGTGTTAACGCTCAAAATACTTGCGGCGAAAGCAACAATACATGTCAGAATATTTCCATCCGGCAGGTTACTGCAACAGCATCGGCCGGTCTTGCCTGTGTAGGCTCAAACCTTCAACTAACAGGAAGCGGCGGAGCCAGCTATTCCTGGACTGGACCAAATAGTTTTACTTCCAACCTCCAGGATCCGGTGATTTACAATATAACTTCTGCCAATCAGGGAACCTACAACCTTACTGTTACAGATTCCTACGGGTGCAGTGCTTCAACATCCGTATCTGTTGTGGTCCACCCCAGTCCTGCGGGTAATACAAGCATCACCGAGTCCAGTTGCGGCAATTCTACAGGAGCAATTACCCTTACCCCCTCGGGAGGAACTCCGGGATATACTTATTTATGGTCGAATAATGCAACCACTCAAAACCTTACAAGTATCCCCTCCGGCAATTATTCCGTAACAATAACCGATAATATTGGTTGTACGGCCATCGTAAATGCAGCGGTCAATAATTCTGACGGACCTTCCCCAATGCTGACGCCGGCCAATGTTTCCTGTAACGGAGGAAACAATGGATCAATAAATTCGTCGGTCAGCGGCGGAGTCAGTCCTTACATCTATTTCTGGTCGAACGATGCCATTACACAAAATATAAGCGGGTTGACTGCCGGCACCTATGATTTAATAGTAACGGATCATAATGGTTCCGGATGTCAGGGTTATGGTTTTGCGACCATTACACAGCCAAATCTTCTTCAAATAAGTGACGCCGTTACTGATGTTAGTTGTTATAGTGGTTCCAATGGGGCGATTACCCTTACTGTTACGGGAGGAACACCAAACTATAGCTATGCATGGTCAAAATCAGGCGGCGGATTCTCTGCCAATACTCAAAATATTTCGGGCTTAACCGCCGGCACTTATACTGTCACTGTCACAGATGCTAATAGCTGCACTGGGACACAAAGCATTATCCTAAATCAACCGGCTAACCTTCTGACCGCATCGACAACGCAAACGAATGTTTCATGCTACGGTGGTTCAAATGGTTCAGCTTCTGTTTCTGTCAGCGGAGGTACTTCACCCTATACATTTTTATGGTCAAATTCAGCAACAACTCAGGGGATCGAAAATCTAACGGCAGAAACTTATAATGTTACCGTTACGGATGCGAATGGATGTACTGCCACAACTTCTGCCACCCTTACTCAGCCGGTGCTGCTTACCTTGTCAAACACTGTGACAAATGTGAGTTGTAACGGAGGTAATAACGGTTCCATTAATCTGACTGTTTCCGGAGGTACAGGGCCTTTCACATACTCATGGACAAACGGAGCGACTACTCAGAATATCAGCAACCTCATTGGCGGAACTTACGGAGTAGCTGTAGAAGACGCCCACGGATGTACGGCAACAGCTTCAATTACAGTCAGTCAACCGGATGCTCTCATAGCGTCAATATCGGGAACAACCAATGTTACTTGTTATAATGGCTCTGACGGAACAGCCACTGCATCAGCATCAGGAGGTACATCATCTTATTCCTATTCGTGGAATACTTCGCCTGTCCAAACTACTCAGACGGCTACAGGTCTTTCTGCCGGGACCTATACGGTTACGGTAACAGATGCCAAAAGTTGTACTGCACAGGCACTGGCGATCCTTACACAATCTTCTTCAATGAATATAAATGGAT
Source organism: uncultured Prolixibacteraceae bacterium (assembly GCA_964624935.1). Taxonomy (GTDB): domain Bacteria; phylum Bacteroidota; class Bacteroidia; order Bacteroidales; family FEN-979; genus FEN-979. The sequence goes on along the minus strand of CAZUYY010000092.1, from coordinate 3,176 downwards.
TTGTTACAGAAGTCTCCTGCCATGGTGGATCAAACGGAGCAATAAACCTTGTTGTTTCAGGAGGTACTGCACCTTATACTTATCATTGGGCTGATCTTACAGGTTCGGATCAACCTCAAAACCGAAGCAATTTAGCTGCAGGTACCTATCCGGTAATTATCACGGATGCCAATAATTGCAGTCTTTCTGAATCATATACCGTGACCCAGCCGGCAGCCCTCAGTTTGTCGACGGTTGTCACAAACGCTACATGCAATGGAGCAGCCAATGGAAATATTAACCTTACTGTTTCAGGAGGCACATCCCCGTTTACATACATCTGGTCAAATAATGCAGTTACTCAAAATATAGGCGGATTGACCCTGGGTACATATACTGTAACTGTAACTGATATAATGGGTTGTACTGCTACTACTTCAGCTTCAGTTACCCAACCTGCTGTATTGGCGGTTACAGGAGTTATAACAGCAAATTGTCCATCACAATCAAATGGGAGTATTAATATTATTGCAACAGGGGGAACTCCCGGTTATACCTATGCATGGACAAAATCAGGCGGCGGGTTCTCAGCCAGCACCCAAAATATTTCAGGTTTGAATGCCGGTACCTACATGGTAACAGTCACTGATGCGCAAAGCTGTAGTACATCAGCAAGTTTCACATTAACTGCCTTGAATGTTTCATTGATTTCCTACCCGGTTTCTTGTAATGGTAATGACGGTTCGATTTATTCATCAGTCGGCAATGGTAACTCCCCATATAGTTATGCATGGACAAAATCAGGAGGTGGGTTTTCAGCTTCCACACCCGATATTTTAGGATTATCGCCAGGTACATATACTTTAACAGTAACGGATAATTTAAATTGTACAGTTACCACTTCGTCAACCTTGATTACACCAAGTTGTGCACCTCCGACAGGAGTTCCGGATTTCTTTACAACGCCTTATATGACGGAAGTGAGTGGTACAGTGGCTTCGAATGATTATGACAACAATGTTCCTCCACTACCCCTCAGTTTTACCCTCGAATCGTCTCCTTTGCCAAGTCAGGGAAGCATTTACTGGGATCCAAGTGACAATGGCAGTTTTATCTTCACCCCTGCAGCGGGATTCGCAGGGACGGTGATTCTCTCATATGACGTCTGCAATACAGACGAAGTATGTGATACATCATCATTGCATATCACAGTCCTTAACCTGAATATTTCCGGCACTGTATATGATGATGCCAACGGACAGACTGATGGCCTCATTGACGGTACTCCGATTGGAACGGCATCGGGATCGCAATTGTATATGAACCTTGTGAATCACTCAACCGGAAATGTTGTTGGGACGCTTCCTGTTAATTCCAATGGAAGTTATTCCTTTTCTGTTACAACAGGAGTGATGAGCAATACTAACTTTGACGTTGTGTTAAGTACTACACAGGGTACGATAGGATTGCCTGTTTCTGCTCTTCTTCCTCCCGGCTGGGTAAACACAGCGGAAGGTACGACCGGATTAGGAGATGGTAATCCTAATGGATTGACCGCAGCAGATATTGGGACCAGCAATTTGACGGGAGTTAATTTTGGTATAGAACAATTGCCGACAGCAGGCAGTGGAACTGCAACCATCCCTAATCCAGGTGGAACCAACAGTGCTACTATTCCTGCGAGTGCCTTCACCAATACTATGGTGAGCAGTGATCCTGATGGAACAGTAACTTCGATTCTCATCACGGGTTTCCCGACAAATGCAACGAGCATAACCATAAACGGAACGACTTATACATCGGGGACTTTCCCGGTTGGCGGGATAACTGTACCCACCGATGGGAGCGGCAATCCGACACAAACCATTTCAGTTGACCCGATCAATGGAACAACCACCGTAGTAATCAGTTTTGCAGCGATTGACAATGCAGGGGAAGAATCGACCAACACAGGAACTGCGACAATCAACTTTCCTGAACTGACTATATCCGGAAACGTTTATGATGATGCGAACGGCATGACCGATAATACGGTCAATGGTACAGGTACCAATGCTTCCGGTAATATTTACATGAACCTTGTGAACAGTGCTAACCAGGTTGTTGCCTCAGAACTCGTCAACAGCAATGGGACATACAGTTTCGGTTCATCCAATGGAGTTCAGGGTAGTAATAATTATAACCTGATCATCACCAATACAATCCAGACACAGGGTAATACCCTGACCACGGCGACTTACCCATCCAACTGGGTATCCACAGGCGAGCACCTTGGCGCAGGTCCCGGCAGTGATGGCTTGCCGGATGGAATACTTGCGGTCAATACCAATTCAGGAAGTTTGACAAATGCCAACTTCGGCGTAGACCAATTGCCGGGTTCGAATAATGTTAGTGCATCCTTTACAAATCCGGGGGGAACTAATACGGTAACGGTTCCTGCTTTAACAGGATCTGATCCTGAAGATGGATCATTGGGAGGGGGTAACACAGTAGTTATTACTTCATTACCAACCAATGGCATACTTTATTATAATGGCACGGCTGTAACACTGAACCAGGTGATTACTAATTATTCACCTTCGTTACTTACAATAAATCCAAATGGTGGCTATCAGGTTGTAACATTTACTTATGATTTCGTTGATGCAGCCGACGAACGGGACCCGACGCCAGCAACAGTGACACTGACTTTTTGTTTCATAGCAAATGCCGGATCGCCTCAGTATCTTTGTAATGTTACGTCAGTAACCCTTGCCGGGAATAACCCGTCACCGGAAACCGGTTTATGGACCCTAATAAGTGGACCGAACACACCTGTCATCACTAATCCTGCATTATACAACACAACAGTAACAAGCATGGTTCCGGGTATTTATGTATTCCAATGGACCATCAGCAGTGGTGTCTGTGCACCGTCTGATAGTACGGTAACTATAACGAATTACGCTTTACCGACGCCGGCCACAGTAGGAGCGACGCAGAATCTTTGCGGTACGTTAACGAGCGGCTCACTTGGAGGGAATACGCCTTCTGTGGGAACCGGATCATGGGGCATAGTAAGTGGAGGTACAGGTACGTTCAGTGCCCCGACGAACGGCAGTTCGACCTTTACAGCCAGTACATATGGTACATATGTCCTTGCATGGACGATCAGCAATGGTACATGTACACCAAGTACGGCCGATATCACAGTAAAT
>CAZUYY010000091.1:0-8435 GCA_964624935.1 uncultured Prolixibacteraceae bacterium | reverse complement strand
CTGATAGTGTAAGGAAAAACCATAAAATGCCAAATGAAACGACCCTGTATCTTTTAAAAGAGATTACAGATAGAATAATTAATGATAAAAGTACTATGAAACTAAGTAAAGTTCTTATCTCAAAAAAAGTATTAGAGATCGGGAAATCATAATCCAATTTCTGATTTAATGGAAGGAATAAAAGTTGGATATATGTTATAATAACACTGAACTGGGTGAAAAGATAATTAAGCGGGGTTAACGTGTACGAATGTCCAAGTATCGGGGGAATTGATTTGAGAAAGTTGAAAGAGTGACCTAATGGTACAATCAATAGTACACAAAGAAATGCTCCCAGAAAAATGATCAGACGATAGCCATTAAAATTGATTGAGAGTTTCTTTTCACGTAAAAAGAATATTTCAAAAAGCACAATGGCAAAAGGAATTGTGAATGCATTTTCTTTTGTTAGCATAGCCAATATGGCGGAAATCAATGAACCAGTAAACCAAAGGTTCTTAGATATATTTCCTTTGGTTGATAACCGCGCCTCAACATAAAGTACCAGGGAAAGAAGATAGAACATGGTAAGCATTGAGGCCATTCGTTGGAGAATATAAGTGACAGATTGAATTGCAAGAGGGTGTGAAACAAAAAGTAAGGCCATAAAAAAAGCTAAATCTTTTTTATTCTTCGCAATCGGTTGATCTTTCATAGCTGGCGAAGAAAAGATCAGTAGCGTCAGCCACCAGACCAGGTAGGCATTGATAAGGTGAATAATCAGGTTGACAAGATGGTAGTACCAGACATCAAGTTGGTTAAAATGATAATTAAGGGCAAATGTGAAAAAGCTGAAAGGTCTATTGGGAGCAAAATTCCAAATGGCTTTTACATCCGATAAATTCTGAATCTTAGTATTATTGACAATAAAGAAAAAATCGTCATAATGAAATGAACAGTCAAAGGAGTTGGAATAAATGATGATCCCTAGCAGAATTATGATAGCCAATTCCGATAGAAAAAATATCACTTTTTTCATAAATTAAAAGCATTATTTCAAGAATGGTTATGAACGATCCTATGATGAAATAGCTAAACAAGTCAAATAGTATGGCTTGAATCAAAAATTTTGGAAAAGGCTTTTTACGTTGAGAGCAGGAATCTTGATTTTAAATACCCTTAATCTTGAACTCAATACAGAAGGTATCAACATTGTTAACCTCATTATTCTAGCCACTCGAAATTACAAAGAGCCACATTTTTCATTTTCCTTTTCAGTGGATTAATTTGCACCACTTCTATGCCCATAACTCCCCTCCCTCTGGGGGAGAGGCCGGGGGTGGGACTTTGATGATTAAAGAGAGGTGGTCTTGCAAATATAAGACAAACTCTCCTTTAAAAGATCCTCTGATCCTGATAAATTATCGTTTTACTGCAGCACGAGTTTTTTAGTCTCGGATTGCTTGTCAGTAAAGACCTTAACAAAATAGATTCCTTTAGAGTATCCTGTCAGGTTTATTTCCTTCACAGATTTGTTCCCTGTGATCTCTTTTTCACTGTAAATCACGCTTCCTGCAAGATCGGAAATCGCGATCGTGGCTTCACTATTCTTTATCCCATCAATTACGAGAGTGAAAGTACCGTTTGAAGGATTGGGAGAAAGAGTAAAACCGAAAACCCCGGATGAATTTTCTCCGATGCCTGCGGGGAATGATAATGTAATATGAACGGTAGAGGACGCTGTATCCGTACAGGTTCCCATTGGATATGCCTTTAAGGTCAGGTTAACTCCACCATCATTTCTATCAAGTGATCCGGGATAGTACAAACTGACAGGAACCGTATCAATGTTAAAATGTCCGTCACCGCTGGTAAACCATTGTACTGAACTAAAATTTGCAGCACTTCCTTTTGCAACGAATAAAGGTATCGTATTTTTGTAGGTAGTATCATCACCGGCAAATGCTGTAGGTTGTAGTATAACTGTCACCGGAATGGTATCTGTTTTAGTCGTTGTTCCATCGTTCACTGCAGCAATATATTGTGTAGAAACTGTTGGCATTACTACAGGGTTTGACTGAGAGGAATTAAATCCGGCAGGAATTGAAGTCCATGTATAGGTATAGATTCCGGATCCTCCGGTTGGATTAACAGTTAACTGTGATGATTGTCCCGAACAAATTGTCGAAGGATTTGCAGTCCCGTTAAGGTTAAAAACATCGGCAAAGCTGAAAGATGCAATCCTCGTTCTCCAGTTAGCCTGTGAAGAAGTTGAATAATATTCATTCGTGTACCAGAATTTACTGGTACCGGCAGGATCAATGTTCATGGCGCTATAATCTCCCCAACGACTCGGGGTTCCACTCCATGTATTTGTCTGTGATCCCCCTCCGTTAATGATTCCGGATTCATTTATTGTAAACTGATTCAATGGATCACATGACATTCTTCCGGTATAACGAATAGATGGATACATAGATGAACTGCTTATACTGAATCCCAAAGCAATGTTTCCGGCAGTATCCATTGCTATACTTCCGCACCAACGTGAATTTCCGTCATTGGGAGCATAGGTGGCTTCCTGGTGGGCGTACCAGGGATCCGATCCGATTTTCCTGAATTCATACCAGCGGATACCTGCCACATTGCTGCCTACATCTACCGTTGCATTTGTCACCATTGACCAATGGTCTGAAAAATTACGGAACTGCAGGCGATTCATGATAGTGCAGTCATAAGATAAGGGATCTACTTGCACACTTGTGCCTTTTTGGGGTATTCCTACTCCATAAGCAAAATATGTAAAAGGAGTAATGCCCAATTGCTGAGCTTGTGTAAATGTAGAGTTGGAGGGTGTAGTAAAATCAGCATGAAACTCATAAAAATACATTTTTGATGTGGATGACCAGAGAAAATATCCGGGAGTTCCCAGCGGAGGAAATGTACCATCGCAGTCTGCCGGAAGACCATGGTAGTAAGAAGCATTGCCAACCTGGAAAAAGATCATGGAAGCATTAGGATTTCCGGCAAGCATTTTCGTCCGGTCGAGGGCACTGGCACCAGGTCCTATAAAAGCATTTCCATTGAAGAGATTCGTACAAAGATAGTAGGCATCCGGCCAAACCCCAAATTTCGGATAATCAGGGAAATAAGTAAATTGAAACTGGTAGCGATACCATGAACCTGTCGGATCATTGGTCTGTGAAATAGCGACATTTTCATAATACGGACCACCGGTCGGTACTGAAAACTGACTAATAAGCCATCTGTCTGCTTCCTCATCATACAGAACAATTCCGTCACCATCGTTCACATTATTTGGTAACCCGCTCCAGATCTGACTCGTCGCATAGGGGCCAAGAAGTACATTACCGCTTTTGTCATAAACTGAATATTCGCAGTTCACAATCTGTAAATAATGATTCGGGCCAACGTCCCCGGCAGGATCAGGTGGGCACAAACTTCCGGTACCCGCCGTCCCGTCAAAATTCTGAATTGTCGTATCAGTCATGTAAGAAAGCCCAAAATCTTTTTGGACGTTAGGGTCACTGTTAATTGCACCCGGATAATTCTTTTGTACCAGGTTTGATGGATGAAAATGGTTTTCTACAGCCCCGTCTTTCCAACTTCTGTCTATCTTAACTTTAGGATCCTGATACATGTCCCTCAAAGGAGGTGAAATATCAAAATAATTGGGTTTTATAACAATAGGTTTCCCCACTTCAGTCTTTGCTTGTTGTGCATGGCTGACGTTTAAAAGAAAAATGAAGCCCACAATAAGGCGTAAAATTTTTTTCATAACTCGAGGTTTTTGGTTGGACTATGCAAATATAATTGAATCTTTCTTATTCTCTGCATCTTTTAACATTTTTAGTTGTGATTCCTGATCCTTGATAATGAGACAAATCCATTTAAAGAATTTTTCACAACTGCAATTGCTAAAATTGTTCGTAATTTTATCCTTCAATAAAATAAAAAATATATGAATATCATAATAACAGGAGCAAGTAAGGGAATAGGGGCAGAATTAGTAAAAACACTTTGCAAACACAAAGGAAACCAGATTGTTGCCCTTTCCCGAAGTGTGGATGGACTTCGCAGACTTTCTGCTGAATGTCATAAACTCAACCCTTCATCCAAGATCATGACTATTGAATTCGACCTTATTCAGTTTGACTTTTATCCATTTATCCTGCAGAAGATAGAATCCTTTTTCCACCGCTGCGATGTTCTCATCAACAATGCAGGGAAACTCATTAACCGGCCATTTGATAAAATTGAACTGCAGGACTTTGATGATGTCTATAATGTAAATATAAAAGGTTTGTTCTTTTTCACCCAATTGATCCTGCCGATGATTAACAAAGGAGGACACATAGTGAATATCAGCAGTGTGGGAGGCATCACGGGAACCAAAAAATTTCCCGGATTATCCGCGTACAGTTCCAGTAAAGGGGCAGTTACCGTTTTCACGGAAGTCCTTGCGGAAGAGTTAAAAGAAGCAGAGATAAGTGTGAACTGCCTGGCATTGGGTGGCGTTCAGACAGAGATGTTTGATAAAGCCTTTCCAGGGGTCAAAGCATTGCAGTCACCCTTACAAATAGCACAATTCATAGCAGACTTCGCTGTAACAGGGAACCGGTTTTTTAACGGCAAAGTGATACCCGTTGCATTGACGTTGCCTTAGAAGCAGTAAGATTAATAAAGAAACGCCTCACCTATCAGCCTGTCACCCCATAAGCTAAAGATAATCGACATTTCCGCCATCTCCGGAAAGATGGAACGGTTCAATGGCACGATTGTAGATTCCGTGTACATAGGCGATAGCCAATCCGTAATTTGTCACAGGAATACCGGCGTCAACAGCAGGTTTGAGTCGTGTTATCAACTGCTTGCGGGTAATCATGCAACTGCCGCATTGGATCACCATTGCATAGTCTTTCATTTCTCCCGGGATCCGGTCAAGACCTGCAACTGCAGTAAACTCCAGTTTTTTACCCGTAAAAGTGCTTAACCAACGCGGAATTTTAATCCGTCCTATGTCATCACAGGTAACATGATGTGAACAGGATTCCAGGATGAGAACATGATCACCATCTTTCAATTTTGAGATGAAAGGAGTTCCTTTTAAAAAGTTCTCAAAATCCCCTTTCTGCCTGGCCAGAACAATGCTGAAACTTGTCAGTGGGATATTCCGTGGAACCGCCGCATCAGCTTTAGGAAATACCTGGCTGTCTGTAATCACCAGTGCGGGTTTTGGTTCCATTCTCCGGAGATAGGAATCCACCTCCCTTTCTTTGCACACAACAACCACTCCATCATTATCAAGAACATCCCTGATCACCTGTACCTGGGGCAAAATCATTCTTCCCTCGGGAGCCTCAATATCGATGGGTGTGATCAGAAGTACCACATCACCATAAGAGATAAGATCACCTATCAGGGGCTTTTTCCGGTAAGCAGTTTCCGGAATGGCTTCCTGCAAGGCCCTGATCACTTCATCAATTTTATCAGGGTATTTTGCGCTGAACTCTATCACCGGAACCGAATACCGGTCATTGATCACTTTCAGGAGATCCTTTTCTGCCGGTTGAAGATCGGATTTATTGTGAATGACAACAAAGGGAATATCGTTCTTCCGGAAATCATGGATAAGTCCTTTTTCAGGTTCATCAAAAATATTTTCTGCAATCACGAGAATAGCAAGATCAATGAGTTTCAGCATATCTTTCGAACGAAGAATGCGTTTCTGCCCAAGTTCACCGCTGTCGTCAATGCCCGCGGTATCGATCACTACTGCAGGACCGATCCCGGCAATCTCAATTGATTTCTTTACAGGGTCGGTGGTTGTTCCTGCTATCTCAGAAACAATGGCAGTTTCCTGTCCGGTCAATGCATTGATCAGAGAACTCTTTCCATTGTTCCTTCTGCCGAAAATTCCGATGTGTGGTTTTAAATCGCGTCCTTTAACCATAGTATTGTGAATGAGAAATGATTAATTCTGCAATTTATACAAGATTCTATATCGCTAAGGAGGAGTTATTACCTAACCTCACGATGCAATTTTTTGTAAGCTATATTGCGATTAGTATATGCTTCAGTAAAATTTGGGTTCATCTCGATCGCCTTGGAGAAATCGGATAAAGCCTTGTCCCACTGTCCAAGTTTCCCATAAGCAACACCCCGGTTAGAATAAGCTTGTGCAAATTTTGGATTAATTTCAATCGCCTTGGTATAATCGGCAATTGACTTGTCCCACTGACCAAGATTCCCGTATGCAATGCCACAGTTAAAATAGGCCATAGAATAGGTCGGGTCAATCCCGATCACCTTTGAGTAATCGGATAAAGCTTTACCCCATTGACCAAGGTTCATATATGCAACACCACGGTTGGAATAGGCATTGATATATTTCGGATCAATCTCGATCGCCCTTGAGTAATCTGCTATTGACTTTTCCAACTGTCTGAGATTCCTGTATGCGACACCACGGTTAGAATAAGCATCTGCGAAGTTCGGGTCAATCTCAATCGCCCTGGAGAAATCCGATACTGCTTCGCTCCACTGGCCGAGATTCCCGTAAGCAATGCCTCGATTGGAATATGCATCTTTAAATTTTGGGTCAATTTCGATTGCCATGGTGTAACAGTCTATTGCCTTGCGCCACTGACCAAGGTTTCCATAAGCAATACCGCAGTTTGAATAGGTCATAGGAAATTTCGGATCAATTTTAATTGCCAGGGTGTAATCGGCTATTGCTTTGTCCCATTGACCAAGGTTCCCGAATGCAACACCCCGGTTGGAATATGCATTTGCAAATTTCGGGTCAATCTCAATTGCCATGGTATAATCGGCTATTGCCGCGTCCCACTGACCAAGATCCGCATATTCAGTTCCACGACTTAAATATGCTATTGGAATTTTTTTGGGGAATTTTTCGATGACGTCATTCCAGAGTGTCATACCGTTTTTCCAATCTTTACATCGGGCATAAGTATTTGAAAAAAAGAATATTGTAAAAATAAATACCAAACCTGCAACCACCATTTGACCGGATTTGTTTCTGCTTGCGAATTTGTGAGCACCCCAGGCGGCAAGGAAAAATAAACCAATATAAGGTACATAAGTAAAACGGTCGGCTTGATAAGCATATCCGGCACGCACAAACTGTAAGAGAAACATTACATTGAATAGAAAAAATAAGACCCCAAAAACAATGAATTTTGTTTTATGGGTGGTTAAAAAAACAAGAACTGCAATACAACATAAAAAAACAGGGTTCAGATAATACAATACAGGCAAAGTTTCTCCGGGTGTAACCGGATAAGGATAAAAAACGTCCAGGTTTAAAGGCACGATCAACTTTACTATATAAGCACTGAGTGAATATAACCCAACGAGAATACGTTCAAATAAAGTAATTCTATCATGGATGTCTATAACTCCCAAATGTTGAAGAATTAGAGATCCTGAAAAACCAAAAATAAGTGAAAGGAGGAAGAAAGGGATTTTCTCCCAAAGGATTTTCATTTTCAAAGAACGGTCCAATGAGTAATCTAGTAACAAAAGAGTAAGAGGCAGTATTACGGCCTGAATTTTCGAAAACAATGAGAAAACAAATAAAAATAGCGTCAGGAATAAGTATATTGGTTTTTCATTTTTACAACGAATATATTTAATATAGGTAATCAGACTTCCCAGATAAAACATACAGAAAAGAAGATCCTTCCTTTCTGTTACCCATGCAACGGATTCGACACGCATAGGATGTATCCCGAAAAGCAGGGCGCCCAGGGCAGCATATAGTAAAGGCATTCGCAATAAAAAGAAAAAATAAAACACTAGTGAAGTGCAAAGTAAATGTAATATTAAGTTGTTCAGGTGATAAGGAAAAGGATTTAATCCAAAAAGTTTAAACTCAAGTGCCCATGATAAGAGGGGAATGGGCACATAGGTTCCTTCATTCTGTGTTGTAAAAAATCCCTTAATGCTTTCCCAATTTAAGTGGGTAATCTGTGGATTATCAGTCACATAGGTATTATCATCCCAAGTCTTAATAAATTGATTGGATAGGGATGGTAAAAATGCAGTGAATGTGATAATCAACACGATGACTAGAAGAACCCAAGGTTCATGAAGAAAATATTTTAATCGATCGATTCTGTGCAGCTTCTGATCAGGCTTTTTCTGTTCCTTTGATACTTGTTTATGTCTAATCATACTTTATGTGAAGCAATATTACAAAATTACTTGATAATTATTATTTCTTTAATTACTCCTTATTCATTCTTCATTCTTCACTCTTCATTTTTCATCCTTCATTTTTCATTATTAAAAAATTCCTCCAGTGTATACCCCAACTTCAGCAGATTATCAGGTTTCAAAAGGTTCCTCAGCTTTTGCTGGTTGATCAATTTCAGTGCCTCATTGGCGGCAAAGATATCTGTTCCATTTGT
>CAZUYY010000090.1:1287-8483 GCA_964624935.1 uncultured Prolixibacteraceae bacterium | reverse complement strand
AAAAAATGAGGATTGCATTCAATTGGTTGTTGTAATCTTCTGCAAACCGGGCAATGCTTTCTTTGTCTGAAATACCGGATAATTTTATCAGGGTATCATAATTCTCTTTCAACAATTTGGCTTTATAATTCTCAAACCCAGCCGTGCGGTCATTCAGAAACAGCATGTTTTCCAGGCCTTTGGTCAAAAGATAATGGTTGACAGCTTTAATAAAACTATAATATGATCCAACTTTCACGATCTCATCCACCTTGTGTTCCATCGAATTTTTCTCTTTTACAGTAATCAATGAAACAGGGATCTTTTTCAGGTATCTTGCATTCTGAACTTTGAATCCTGCTACCGCGTGATCCTTGTTGATTTCTGTACCCATAAGAAAAATCTTGCTTGCCTCACTTATATCTCCCAAAGGGACATTAAACTCACAATTCGACCGGTAAGCATTGCCTCTTCCCAGGTAATGAAAACTTGAAATATTATTTGTTTTGGCAGCGGCTCTTGCGAATTTCTGAACCAGGTACATTTCTTCATTGGACAGACGGGCACCGGCAAAGAATGCATTTTCATCGGGGTTGACTGATTTGATCTTTTCCCTGACTATAGTAAAAGCTTCATCGAAACTGATCGTATGGAATTCACCGTCAATCTTCAACATTGGTTTAGTGATACGTGCCGGATCGTTCAGGTATTGATATCCGAATTTCGGGTATCTGCAAAGATTTCCGTCATGATTTATAAGCCCCTTGTCCCCAGTAACTTTCATGACAAATCCATTCCTGTGATTCAGGATAATGGAACATCCAATCGAACAATAGTTACAAATGGTTTTTACTTCTGTGGTTTTTACCGGCCCTGGTTTGAACACAACGTTCTCCGTCATCGCACCGGTCGGACAGGTAGAAAGGCACATGCCACATGATTCGCAGAATGTATCCTGAAGAGAATCACCCATACTGGGTGCAATGAATGTTTCAAAGCCCCGGTTTACGAAGCCTAATGCGTTGGCTCCCACTACTTCACGGCAGATCCTCACACATCGTCCACAGAGGATGCATTTGTTGTTATCAATCTCAATAAAGGGGTGCCGAAAATCGACATCGTATTCTTTGAATTCGCCGGTAAACACTTTTTGACCGGCATTATAAACCGACGAATATTTCTGCAGATCACAATCCGGAAATGCCACACAACCACATTCGAGGCATCGTTGGGTCTCATGTTTGGCAATACTTTCAGATTTATAACCTAATTCCACTTCCTGAAAATTGAACCGTTGATCGGGATCCAGTACAGGCATTTCTTCCCGTTGTTGTTTTGCGAATCTGTCAACATAATCCTGAGAGACTTGTTTTTTAAAATTATCCCTACGGCTGGTAAAAGGCTTTTTCGCCGGTTCGATGGGTAAATTCATCATGTATTGATGAGCACTGGTTGAAGCAATTCTGGCCTGCGCTATAGCTTCGATAATAGTAGCAGGGCCCGTCACACCATCGCCTGCTGCAAACACAGAAGGAATTCCGGTTTGAAGTGTATCTTTCTTTGCATCGATATCGCCCCATTTAGTGATCTGCAAGCTCCCTGCTTTTGCAAATGAATTAATATCGTCGATAAAATTCACATCTGTCTTTTGACCGATAGCAGCAAGTGCATAATCAACGTCTATGGTAAAATCAGATCCTTCAACCGGAATAGGACGTCTTCGTCCTGAGGCATCGGGCTCGCCAAGTTCCATCCGTATACAAGTTATGGATTTGAGCCGGCCGTCTGAATCTTTATTCACCTTTTTAGGCAAGGTCAGAAATAAATATTCTACGCCCTCAAGTTTTGATTCATGAATTTCGATAGGATTAGCAGGCATTTCTTTTTCTGTCCTACGATAAATGACATAAACTTTCTTGGCATTACAACGTATTGAAGTCCTGCAACAATCCATGGCAGTGTTACCTCCACCGACAACAGCAATTGTTTTTCCCGAAAAATCGTATCGCTGTCCGGTCGCTTCCATGTTCCGGAGAAAATCAATTCCGGAAAAGACATTTTCCGCATCGTCGCCTTCACAGCCGATCCCAGTCCCACGCTGGGAGCCAATGGTAAGAATGGTAGCATGGTACTTGTCCTGGAGTTCTTTGTAACTGAGATTTCCCCCGAGCTTTTTATTATAAAAAATATGTACACCAAGATCGGTGATGTTTTTCACCTCCTGGTCAACGATATCATTTGGCAAACGGTATTCGGGTATTCCATAACGCAACCATCCACCCGGTTTATCAGAGGCTTCAAAAATGTCGGACTGGTGTCCCTGTATCTGAAGAAAATAAGCAGCAGACAAACCTCCGGGACCAGCCCCAATGATTGCCACTCTTTTACCCGTAGAAGGTTTTATTTCAGGAATAAACTTTGTTTCCGATTTTAAGTCGATGTCTGAAGCAAAGCGTTTGAGATAGTCAATACCAACCGGTGCTTCATCACCAAGTAAATTCCTGCGGCATTCTGCTTCACACGGACGAACACATACACGTCCGCAAATGGCTGGCAGGGGGTTTGTTTCCTTGATCAAGGCGACAGCATCATTGTACAAACCTTTTTCAATCAACGAAATATAACCCTGAACATCCACTCCTGCCGGGCATGTCTGCTTGCATGGCCCGATGCAATCGGCATAATGGTTGGATAGCATAAGCTCTAATGCCATTTTTCTCGATTTGCTTATGCCTTCGTTATCGGTGATGATCTTCATGCCTTCGGTAATCTTCGTTGAACAGGATGGCTGATGGCCGCGCATGCCTTCCACTTCTACCACACAGACATAACAGGAAGAAAAGGGTTCCAGCCGTTCGTCGTTGCATAGAGTGGGAATATTAATATCATGACGCCGGGCAAGTTCAAGGATGGTTTCTCCGGGCTTTCCTTTTACGATATTACCATTGATTATTACGTTATAGAAGTTGTCTGTCATCTTCAGAAAGTATTACAGGTTTGTTCGGATTATGTTAATTATCAGGATAATACGATTGAATCGAATTTACATTTCGTAAAGCACATACCACATTTGGTACAGATATCCTGGTTGATGAAATGAGCCTGTTTGCGTTCGCCTGTGATTGCTTTCACCGGACAATTCTTCAGGCAAACAAGGCACCCCGTACATTTCTCAGGATCTACTGTGTAAGTCAACAAAGGTCTGCATACCTTCGCCGGGCATTTCTTATGAAAAATGTGCGCCTCATATTCATCCCTGAAATATTTGATCGTCGTAAGAACCGGATTAGGAGCCGTTTGCCCCAGTCCGCAAAGTGAATTATCCTTGATCTGGTATGCCAGTTCTTCCAGTTTCTCAAGATCGCCTTCCACACCTTTACCATTGGTGATCCTTTCGAGGATTTCCTGCATACGCATAGTTCCCATTCTGCAGAAGGTACATTTTCCACAAGATTCTTTCCTGGTAAAATCAAGGAAAAATTTTGCAACATCCACCATGCATGTGGTTTCATCCATCACTACCATTCCACCAGAACCCATAATGGCCCCTGTGGCATTCACAGAATCATAATCTACAATGGTATCAGACAGATATTCTGGTATACAACCACCTGAGGGTCCACCCATCTGGACAGCCTTAAATTTTTTATCTTTCTTGATCCCGCCACCCAGTTTGAAAATGACATCCCTGATGGTCATACCCATCGGTACCTCCACAAGCCCTGAGTGGGTAACCTTACCAGCCAGGGCGAACACCTTTGTACCTTTACTCTTCTCAGTGCCATATGCTGCAAAAGCAGCAGCGCCATTCAGGATGATCCATGGAATATTAGCGTAAGTTTCAACGTTGTTTATGTTGGTTGGTTTCTTCCATAAACCGGAATTAGCAGGGAAAGGAGGACGTCTGCGCGGCATGCCGCGTTCACCCTCAACCGAGGCGATCAGGGCCGTTTCTTCACCGCATACAAAAGCGCCGGCACCTTCTTTGATAAAGATATCGAAATCAAATCCTTCATTTCCGAATATATTCCTGCCCAGGTAACCTTTCTCTCTTGCCTGATTCAGGGCGATATTGAGTCGTTTTATGGCTAATGGGTACTCAGCACGGCAATAGATCACACCTTGTGTAGCTTCGATTGCGTAAGCTGCAATGATCATTCCTTCCAGTACCGAATGGGGATCGCCTTCCAGGACTGACCGGTCCATGAAAGCACCCGGGTCGCCTTCATCTGCATTACAGATCACATACTTCTCAGCAGATTTATTTGCATTTGCAAATTTCCATTTCAGCCCTGTCGGGAAACCTCCTCCACCGCGTCCCCGGATTCCTGAATCGAGAATTGTCTGAATGACTTCCAGACGGGCAATTTTCCCGGCAGCCAGTTTTCCAATGGCTTTGTAACCTTCCCGGGCCTCATATTCTTCGATTGATTCAGGATCAATGTATCCGCAGTTACGGAGGACGATCTTCACCTGTGAATCGATGAAATCGTTTTCCGGCGCATCGAAAAGATCGCTATAGACGATGTAATCGCGAATCGGTTCTTT
This sequence comes from uncultured Prolixibacteraceae bacterium, assembly GCA_964624935.1. Lineage (GTDB taxonomy): Bacteria > Bacteroidota > Bacteroidia > Bacteroidales > FEN-979 > FEN-979. Next base: position 3,956 of record CAZUYY010000090.1, on the reverse strand, counting down.
TTGGTTGACGTGCTTTTCTATCACCTCAATGGCACGTCCTTCTGTAACATCGCCATAGAGATAAGTCCCCGATTCATCCTTTATCTCGACCAGTGGTTCACGATAGCACATGCCGATACAACTGGTCTTTTTAAGGATGAAATCCAGCTTCTCGGTCTCTTTCATTGCTCTGATCTTCTCATACGTTTTGCCAGCACCTGCAGCAATGCCGCAGCTTCCAAGCCCAACGGTAACAGTGGTTTCAGTCATAAATAGTGAAGTGTTTAATGGAGTTAATTAGTTGTTTCCGCTGATCCGGATATTCTTGACAATTTTCGTTGCTTCATTTCCCGTCAGTTTGCCGTAGGTCTGGCCGCTTATCATCATGACCGGGGCCAGGGAACAGCAACCCAGGCAGGCTACAGATTCCATCGTATAGAACCGGTCTTCCGTGGTTTCTCCATCCTTGATCTTTAAGGCCTCTTCCAATGCTTCGGAAATTTCTTTGGCATTCTGGACATGACAGGCAGTACCATGACATACCTTGATGATATGCTTTCCAACCGGTTTCAATCGAAACTGGGAATAGAAGGTTGCCACCCCGAACATTTCGCTCAGGTTCAGTCCTGTTTCACTGGCTATCTTTTCAAAGGCCGGCCTTGGCAGATAACCATAGATGTCCTGTGTCCCCTGAAGCAATGGGATCATGTTTCCTTTTTTCCCTTTGTATTTGCTGATCAGGGGATCGATAAGTTCAAGGTCAACCGGGTCCGGATCAGGAGTTCTTTGATGTACATTAATTCTTGCAATTCGCATAGTGAAGTATTATTGTAAGTTAATAAGGTTTATTTACCATTCTCAAATGTGATCACCGAAATGCGCTTTTTCCCATCCATTTTAATGGTGAGTGGCTTTTCAAAATCTACAATTGTGAAGTATTGTGTCTTTCTCAGATTTTTCTGCGCTTTTAATATATCGTAGCGAATGTAACTCTTCGAAAATTCAGGCTGAACGCAAAAATAGCCAACATTCATAGAAGTCACATTATGAAAAAAATGTGAGCCTGAAGAAGCATCCAATGGAAAACCTTCCAGGCTGGTTTCCACAATAACCTTTGCATGAGAGATCTGTGGCCAATTCACCGGAATGCCGATCCAGTGATCGCGTGTTCCCCAACGGCCAGGACCTATCAGGATATAATTCCGGTTATTATGGATCATCTCTGTATTGATCTTATCCATTTCATCAGCCATCTCCATGGTTCTCGACTTATCAAATGTATCGGGATCGACAAAAACGACATCACTAATATCATCCATCAGGCCGTTGCCCATTTCTTTTTCTGAATAAAGCAGTATGTTTTCTTCCCGGATCTTATTCATATCAATATTATAATCCATGGCATTGCCGATAAGAGGTTTTAGCTGAAGGACATAAAATGATGCTTTATTTTCTTCATCCTTGTTCAGATCAACTGCAAATTCGATCTCTACCGGCGAACCCATGGCCTCTTTAACCACCTCCAGTACAACTTCTATGGTCTTTGCCAGAGGAATATAATTGTATTTTAGTATATCTGCAAAATTCACAACCCTGGGGCCGGCATGATTTAGTCCCGGTATGATGCTGTTATTGTCATAGGAGTAAACAGAAGCACAATGTTTCAGTGTACCTTGTCGTTCTGCGTCATCCACATCGAGTTTTCTCAATCCTGCCTCTTCCCCTTCCAGAAGGTTGATATCTTTCTTTTTCAGGTCAACGGCGTAAAAGTAAACCTGTGAACCTTTATATTGCTCTACAGGCGAATTTATTTCGAGGCCCGGATATTGAGGTGCAAAACGGAATGCTCGTTCACCTTCTACAACATATCGCCCCAATCCAAGTGCTGCCACTGCGAATCCTTCTTCGGGTCTCATATGGGCAAAAGGATAATAATTATATGACTGGGCTACACCGCTGATATGCGGATAAAAAACATCCTCATAATGGTTGCCTACTACTTCCTGGATGACCACAGCCATTTTCTCCTGCTCTATCTTGTAATTGATTGCTTCAATGTATCCCTTGGCTGTTTTGGAATAAACCGATGCATAGACAAGCTTAATCGCATCCATCAATTGTTCAAGCCGAACCTTAGGGTCAGGGTGAATGTTCGGAATGAGGTAAGTTTCGAAAATTCCCGCAAAAGGCTGATTGAGTGAGTCTTCAAAGAGTCCGGAAGACCTTATAGCCAGTGGTTTGGTGATGGCCTTGATAATAAGTTTAAGTTTCCTGACGAGGGTATCCGTCAGATTTCCTTGAAGAAACCACTTTCTTATCTGACTATAATCTTCCTCAAATACAGCTCGTTCCCTGAGTTTGTTCCTGTCAAGAAAATATTCAAATTCATCTGTCCCGATAATTGAGGTTTTGGGTGTCCTGATGTGGATATTAGGAATATGCTGGGAAAAATCATAATTGTAAATCAGTGTATTGACGAACGCCAGTCCACGGCCCTTACCACCTAATGAGCCTTCCGTAAGTGTAAGGATATTATATTCATCGGAGATTGCTGATTCTTCGAAAGGGATGACTTTACCGATATTCTGTTCATTCCGGAAATTCTGAATTACAGAGATAAGATACTCACGAAGACTTTCAGGGTCTTTGAAATCCGTAACTTTAGCAGGGTTAAGTATCTTGGCAACCTG
>CAZUYY010000090.1:0-1277 GCA_964624935.1 uncultured Prolixibacteraceae bacterium | reverse complement strand
AGCCATAAAGAGAAATGATCTTTCCTGGCATGATATAGCAATGATTCCTCCGGAATTGTCCGGAGAAGATCTTCGAATTCTTTCAGCGACCGGGCAACTGCAATCTGACTTCCTTCCCTGTCCCGATAAATAAAATTTCCGAATCCCAGGTAATGCGTAATAAAGCTCTTAAAGTCGAGCAGCAGGGTCTCAGAATTTTTATTGATAAACGTTGTCTTCAAATCATAAGCCTCATTGGCATTCTCATCATTCGACGACTGCAAAACAATGGGAAGTTCTTTTATCTCCTTTCGAGTTTGTTTCACAAGACTAAATCCGGCAGTACTATCCATTTCACCGTCTTTTTTAAACTTCACATCCGAGATAAGGCATAGAATGAAGTCTTTATATTTTTCGAAGATATACATGGCCTCCTCGTAAGTGGAAGCCAACAGGATCTTAGGCCTTGCTTTTAACCGAAGGATCCGGTAAAGTTCGTCGGTTGTTACATCCTCAATGATGTTTTTGGTTTGTTCAAGAACGATGTTGTACAGGTTTGGATGGTGCATTGAGTAATATTTCGGGGAATCCTCCACGAGCAGGATCACGCGAACCATCCCGATATTGGTGTCATTCTCAACATTGATCTTATCCTCCAGATAATTGATCATGGCAAAGAATATCTTGGAATCGCCGTTCCAGACAAATACCCGATCAATCCAGGTAAGTTTTTCAGGTTCTGCATCGAACATGGCAATATCCGTATTACTGTTCAGCAGTGTAAATACAGGAATATAATGATATTTCTCCTTGATCTTTTTGCTGAGTTCGACCGGAAACTGCTTATCCACTCCCATCATGATGATAACAAGATCGTAGTGTTTTGTATCAAGTTGTTCAAACACCTCCTCCGCAGAAGATACTCCGGTTATGCGTGGCATCGTGCTCAGGCTTAACTGGTAGAATTCACCTAACACATGTTCGGAAAAACGCCCTTCTTTCTCAATACTGTACGCATCATAAAGGTTTGCAACCAGGAGGATTTCCTTGACTTTGAAAGGCATCAGATCATGATAGATATCCCTGTTAAAATTGTTGCGGTTGAGGAAGGTTTGCAGGAGTTGCCGGCTGTACCTGGAAGGTTCGGAGGGTTCTTTCTTCTCAGAAGGTATTTCTTTTTCGGTACTTTTCTTCAAAATAGCCTTCCCTTTGATTCCATTAAGATAACCTGCAATTATGTTGGCAAGGTTGATTATGAGGTGACACTCTTCTTCAAGAAAAGGTCCTTCAAAAGAAGG
>CAZUYY010000089.1:3961-8543 GCA_964624935.1 uncultured Prolixibacteraceae bacterium | reverse complement strand
CATGCCTTTATAGGGATTACCGCCATTCGGAGTGGGTATTGTATTAGCAATTATATGAATATAGGAATGATTTGGTCCGTTTGTTACAACCCTGGGCCAAAACATTCCATTCACACCTGCAGGCAGTGCAGGCAATATGCTCTGTATCCAGGTTCCTGTTCCTTTTACCGTCCGGGTGTTCATCACGAGAGGGCCTGATGCTTCGTGTGTTATGATGAGCTCCCCTGTCGGGCCAAAGGGATGATATTCAGGCCAGCCTGTTCTGATCGTTTCCACTCTGGCTGTTGGCAGTGAGCCCCAGTTTGTACCATCGAAAAAATTATAACCTGTTCCACGGTCAGTCCAGTTAATATCCTGTTGAGACCAGATTGCTGTTGCCCCGATAGTTCCGTCGGGATAGAGATAAATCCTGCTCTGGTTGGAATAATTAGTTTGCATATCGTACATAGTGACGCAAGTCACCGGATCATTGAGCACACTTTTATTAGAAACGCAGCGGTTAGTATGCTGTTCTCCGATAACAGGCAGATCGATATTTACATCTTTCTGCCCTGTAACCACCACCTTTGCCTTTTGGTTCATCATCTTCATGAATTGTGCAGATAAACTCATGGAGAGGATGAATGACAGGAGAAAGAATAAAATTCTTTTCATGAAACTTTTGAAATTTACGATTGGACGATATTATATTTACGAATGAATTTTTTGATTGACGATACACGATTTTTTCAATCTACAATCAATAATTTGATAATTCAATTTGAAATCACACGACTGCCTGTAGGCGGGTAAATATAACGATTTTTCTTCAATCCTATATCGTCAAAACGTAAGTTATTTTTTGATGATCTTACCAACCTGCACGGTTCTATCATTGGTAACCCTCACAAAATAAATCCCCGCCGGAAAATCAAGTTCTACTTCAACGGCAATGCCTGTACCTGCAGAAAACCCAGCCCCATAAACCTTCTCTCCGGTCTCATTGAAAATTTCAATTCTTTTAATATTACCCTTTGCCCATTGCACATTGCACTTGTTCTTTGCCGGATTAGGGTAAATCTTTAGTGCGTTGGATGAAGCAGTTGGCAGGTTGTCGATCCCGAAGAATGAATTTCCATTTGGAAGTATTCCTGTATCATAACATTTTCTAATTGTATCGATCATCTGACGCAGTTTTGCTACTGACTGTTCAACTGTGTCCTGGCTGGTATAATCTCTCGCAAAGATCAAAGCCAGGTCGAGTTCCTGAACATCACCGGCATGGAAAGTAAAAGGCCCCATTCCTCCGATACCACGGACATCACCTGGCGCTATTCCTGCCGTATACTCAGTCCAATTAACAGGGTCATTGGGTAGCTGGCAACCGGTTCCTCAGTTCAGGGAATCTGATTCACCTGGGAGCATGAACCTGCAATCAAGACCATAGCCGCCGTAACCAGCATGACCTCGTCCTCCGTAGAAAAGATGTGTGGTGTCCCGCCGGATCGATTGCATGGAATTATAATATTCAGTCGCAATTGTAGGACCTGAATAATAATATTGAGTTAATTGCGTATTCCAGGGTGCCAGGAAGTTTGTAAGCCCATAGCGTTCATTATTTGCGATACTGTCCCCGAACCCGGTGCCATTAATGCTCTCGTTGCAAAGCTGGTGGCCTTCATTGTCAAGCCTGGGACGATCATGACCGGCAGGATCCATAAATGGCCCTCCAAGTATTGTTACCGACTGTGCCGGGGGATGAGCACCGTAAGCATTAGTTTGACCGGTTCCATCAACTGCTAAACCATTAAAACCGATGAAACTGCTCCTTCCAACATCACAACAGATGTAATCATCAAGGTCATAGCCAATATCCATGTCTGCCCATGCACCCATGTAAGTATTGTAGTAAGTTTTTGAAGACCGGTTGAAGATTTTATAGTTCAGGAAAATTGTGTTCTTAAAGGCAGAATCATCGGGCAGATCAAAGGCATATGCCATAAGGTGTATTTCAATCTTCATCTTCTTTCCCCCGGAATCTTTATGAAGATCCCTGTCATCATTAAAAATCGTAAATACAGCCTCATCTCCCATGATCAGAGGATAATCACCATCAGCAGCATTATATTTCCCGTCGCCGTTATTATCATAATAAGGAGCAAGCTCAGCAGCCTGGCCATAGCTGGTGTTACCGTTACCCGGCCAGTTTGTGATATTTGGAGGAGCAATATACCCCTGGGTATTCCAATGGGTTTTGTGGTATTCAATCTCTGATTTGGTTACTTTCCATGTCCGGCTCCATAAAGTTTCCATGTAAATAGAATAGTTTACCGAATCCATCACCGGGCCGGCATAGAAATCAGGAAGATCACACCAATACGGAGCCATAAGAGATGGTCCTTGCTTGTACATCTCACCAGCAAAGTATAAAGTGCTGTCATTCCCTTTTCCTCCTATCCAGAGTGAAGAATTGCAGAATGTCCCTTTCTGACCATCCTTTGGAATCCTGAAAACAGAAACTGCCGAGCCCGGTAAATAGAACTGGTTTCCGTAAGAAGTGATCGCTGCTTTGACATTGTTGATATCCAGTGAATCATAACTATGATCATGGAGCCGGAAGAGAATATTTCCAACGGAAGTTTTATTTATTGTATAATCATGGAGGGAATAAGTTCCGGTAGGCTTACTGTAAAACCCCCAGGTTTTCGCCAGGAAAGTGAAAAACCCTTTATAATTATTGGTATCAGTTATTGGAGTGGATACCGGAATGCTGACAGTGACATTTATGGAATCACTATAAGGAATGGTATCGTTTGCAATCAGGTTAACGGTTTTGGCAAACCCAGGATAAAGATCAATGGTATCATTAACGGCTTTAAGTTTTTGTGCACTTAGTTGTATCGAAGACAACAGAAACAATAAGATGTAAATTGGTTTTTTTATATGAAGTGTTTTATTTTCGATTAGACGATTTTAGATTTACGAATGAATTTTGTTATTGACGATGTACGATTTTTTAATCTACAATCAAACATTGGTCAACTCAATCTGAAATCGAAAATCGTTCATTCGAAGATCATAGTTTTACTATCTTCCGTATTTCCACCGTATTGTCATTTGCTATCTGTATAAAATAAACCCCAGGTTTATTGTCTGAAAGATCAAGTATTAAATCCTTTTCTGCGTTATTAATCTCTTTCAGTTTTTTTCCGAAAGCATCATAAATCGTAATCTGTTTAATTGGCTGTGAGGATTCGACTTTAACGATTCCGCTTGAAGGAACAGGGTAAATACGGAACTGACTTTGTTCATTTTGTCTTGTTCCTGCTGTCTTCTCTTTTTGGACAACAGTAAAACTGATTGTTGAAGTAGTTTGTGAGTACAGAAAAAATGAAGCATATTTCCGCATTACCCCTAAATTCGGGATCAGGGTCGTGAATACAACATATCCTTCTCCGTTACCACTTGAAGGTTCAAAGGTCATCCAATTTGGAGTCGTACCAATGATGGTCCAATCAACACTGGTATGAATAAAAAGAGTATCCTTCATTTCTGAGAACTGGCTTAAAAATAAGGTGTCGGGATTGACATCAAGAGAAAAGATCTGCCCCAATGGCCGTTTCCAGACGCCATTGCCTGATGTTCCGGTATAGGCCAACTCATTATTCACAATCACAGCATTCACGGAAGTATCAGTCAATCCTTCGTTAATCTGTCTCCAACCGTTTTCATCCGCTTCATGTAATACAATCCCGTTGATGTTGCTTCCGGAAAAGACGCTGGTATTAAATGGATAAATGAAAGAAACAGGATTTCCCGTCAACACGTTATTTATGGCTGACCAATTCTGTCCGTCATTCTCAGAGATGAACATGCCATTCTGTGTTCCGGCCAGGATACCGGTATCTGATCTGCCAAGGGATAGTATTATCAGGTTAGTTAACCCTGTGTTCCGCTGGTTCCAACTGTTCCCTCCATCCAGTGAACACCAGATCCCTTCGCCCGGGGTTCCTGCAAAGACCTTCCCGCCATTTGCAATGACGGAAGTGAATTGGTGCGCCGGAAGACCCGAAGTGTACTTTGACCAATTGTTTCCCTGATCGCTTGAATGGTAAATTCCTTCCATCGTCGCTGCATATAAAAGGGTGTCATCCAGGGCAAGTGCTGTGATATATGGATTATCCAGACCGTTGTTGACTGCACTCCAGCTACCTCCGGTATTGTCAGAGAGAAATACACCCATTCCCTGTGTACCGGCAAAGATTAAATTTCCCGTCAGTTGAAGGGATGTAATGAAGGGACTTAAAATTCCGAAGCTCGCTGATAACCAGTTTGCTCCGTTATCTGCTGAAAGAAATACGCCACTTCCCCAGGTTCCGCAATAAACATTGGTGCCATCTTGGGCAAGTGCAGTTATTTTTGCATTAAGAAGGCCTGTATTTATAGTTTCCCAGAAAGACTCGTTCAGCGGGGATAACGAAATACCGCCGCCATCTGTGCCCGTGAATATTTCTGCTGAATCGCAAAGAAGCGTATGGATCCACGCGTTGGAAAGCCCTGTATTGAAGGAAGTCCATGTCTGGCCACTATCCGTACTGGCAAA
>CAZUYY010000089.1:0-3951 GCA_964624935.1 uncultured Prolixibacteraceae bacterium | reverse complement strand
AAGAATACCTGCTCGTGCTGTCCCCGCAAAAACCTTTGATCCTTCAGTGGAAAGAGCATTAATAGTAGCATTTTCAGGTAACCCTGTCGTGGAAGAAACCCATGTGGTCCCGGAAAGATCAAGAACATATATTCCACTTCCTTCAGTTCCGGCAAAGATTGCAGATGAGTCTGAACACATTGAAAGAACTTCCGGATTGCTTAATCCTTCATTCATAGCTTCCCAGTCTGAGCCATTGTCGGTCGAACGGTAAACACCAATATTGGTGCCGGCAAATAGTTGATTGTTGCGGATAATGATAGCATTCACTGGTACGGCAGGAATCCCGTTAGTGATCAATGACCATTGTTCTCCAATGCTGTCAAACTGGAATAAACCATCGCCGGTGCCTGCAAATACTTTGTTTCCTTCCGATAAAAGTGAAAATATATTAAGATTAGTCAGGCCAGCATTTACCATAGTCCATGAATTACCTGTATCTGCGGAATAAAATACTCCTTTCCCGTAAAATCCGGAAAAAAGATTTTGCCCACTGATTGCCATAGCGTAAACTGCCGCCTGAGGGATCCCATTTTTCAGGGATGACCACGTAGTTCCGTTGTCAGACGAGTGGTAAATCCCTGCTGAAGTTCCGGCAAAAAGATTATTTACACCGGTTGCCATGCAATAGACCGTGCCACCATAAGGGCCATTGGTCTCTGTCCACTGTGACTGAGAAGTGAAGTCAAGAAAAAGTAATGCCACTAGTATAAGTAATGGTTTCATCGGAAATCCTCAATGTTTTCAATTATATTACAAATATCCTTATATTTTTCTTACTTTTGTATAGCATCACGATTTATTATTTTTTTATAACAGATCGGGACGGGATACTGATAATGATGAGTATGTTCATGAAAAGACCGGTTAGTATTTTACTCGTTTTTTTTGCCTGCATATTTACAGCAGTTGCACAAAAAATTTCCGGTCCTTTTGTGATGAAGCCTGTTTATTCTGATCTTTCTCCACCGTTAATTTCTCTTACAAGGCCGGCATCCGGTAAAAAAGATTCTCATAAGGTTGAAAGAGCTGAACAAGAGATCTGGAATTATTTCCGGAAAAATCTGAAAAGCAGCCACTATAAAGATAGTTCTGATGATCCCCTCAGGCAGAAGTGTTTTGGTAAAATCAAATCCGATACAACCCTGCAAAACTTTGAAGGCACTCCTAATGTCAATACTGCCATTCCTCCCGATACTTATGGTGATGTGGGTATGGACTATTATTTTCATATGGTGAATCTTTCCTTTACCATATTCGATAAATCAGGAAACATTTTATATGGACCAACCTATGCGGGTAACATCTGGAATGGGTTACCTTATTCTTCCAATTCGGGTGATGGTATAGTGCTTTATGACGATCAGGCCGGTCGCTGGCTCATCGAGGCAGGGTGTCTTCCATCTTTCCCATTACCTCCTTATTTCATAATGATTGCGGTATCTCAGACATCCGATCCGACAGGATCCTGGTATCGTTGGGAGTACCAGTTCCAGGATATTCCGGATTATCCGAAATTAGGTATCTGGCGGGATTCTTACTTTTTGACGATTAACCAGTATAACACGCCAACCAGTTTTATAGGTGTCGGAGCAGTAGCATTTGACAGATCGGCAATGCTTGCAGGCGATCCCTCTCCAACGATGGTTATGTTTAACCTTGATCAGGACTGGAGCATATACTCTCTGCTGCCCGCAGATTGTGACGGTGCATTTCCTCCTGCAGGCCTGCCTGGCTATTTTGCTTATTTAGGCTCTGATTTTCTTGGTATCTATGAATTTCATACTGACTGGACCAATCCCTCCTCATCTACATTCGGGAACCCCGTTACAATAAATGTTGGCGCCTATAGTCCCAATATCAAGGGAATACCGCAGAAGGGCTCCTCAGTTTATCTCGATCCTATTCCCGATCGCCTGATGTGCCGGCTTGAATTCCGTAAGTTTCCGGATCACCAGTCGATGGTCGTAAATCATACGGTCAGATTAGGAGACTACTGGTCAGGCATACGTTGGTACGAATTAAGAAGGACCTTTGGAGACTGGTCATTATATCAGCAATCGACCTATGCACCTGACAGCAATTCCCGCTGGATGGGCAGCATAGCGATGGATTCTGCAGGAAATATTGCCCTGGGATATTCCGTCTCCGGACCTAACATGTATCCTTCCGTCCGTTTTACGGGTCGAATGCACAATGACCCTCCGGGACAAATGACCATTGCTGAGCAGTCGATCATTGAAGGAGGCGGCGCACAGACCCATCCTGCAAGTACTTATGCCAGGTGGGGCGATTACAGTTCCATGACCGTGGATCCTGCTGACCCCTCTTTATTCTGGTACACACAGGAATACTATCCTGTGACGGCAGACTATGAATGGCATACCAGGATTGCAGCATTTACATTTAAAGATATCCTGGATATAAAAGCAGTTGCTGAAAGTTCTGTCATCTGCAACGGACAGTCCGACCCACTGGATGTTGAGGTATCGGGTGGTAATGGAACCAATACTTATTCGTGGACTTCCATTCCTGCAGGATTTACTTCCACGTTAAAGAATCCAGTGGTCACACCTGAGTCACAAACGATATACATTGTCAATGTCTCATCAGGGAACCAGTCAAGAAACGATACGATAATGGTCGATGTTACCCCGATACCCTCAGCCTTTGCGGGTAATGATACCATGTGCTGCAGGCATATAGATGGGATTCCGCTGACCGGAAGCGCTGAGACTTATATCTCCGTGAAATGGGTCACATCAGGTGACGGCACATTTGCTGATCCTTATGCGTTATATACGACTTATACACCGGGTACGAAGGATCGAAGCGATAGCCTTATTGATCTTAAGCTGATTGTTTATCCCCAGCCGCCCTGTCCTGAATTGTCAGCACATAAAATGGTCCGGATGGTCACATGTACAGGCATTCCAATTATCAGTCCGGGAAGCAATTCGTTGTCAATCTATCCAAACCCCACCCAGGGGAAATTTACTATATCTCTCCCGCAGGATGCTCTCGTGCTCGAAGTATCTGATCTGCAAGGGAAAATTATACTGAGAGAAGAACTTTCATCCCACACAGAAAAGGAATTAAAGTTAGACCTTTCAGATAAATCCAGAGGTCTGTATCCAGTCAAGATAATCCTTGAAGGACATATTCTCAGAGGGAATGTGATTCTGGAATAAATTAATTTCTTATACTTGCACCCAAATCTAAAGACATGGAAGTCACCCGCATTTTTGATATTTTGCCTTATCATGCATCAAAGTTTAAACCCAAGGATGACGTGATAGCATCAAAAGAGAATGGGGAATGGGTAAAATACAATATCCGGCAATACAGGGAGATGGTTGATAATATAAGTTATGGGTTCCTGGCGCTGGGTATTCAACCGGGGGACAGGATAGCGCAGATCAGTCCCAACAGGAGTGAATGGAATTTTGTAGACATGGCGGCATTGCAGGTTGGAGCGATCCATGTCCCCATCTATCCTACGATCAGTGAATCAGATTATTGTTATATCCTGAGTCATGCAGAGGTGAAATTACTGTTTGTTTCAGGGATGGAACTATTAAGGAAGATCCAGCATGTTTTGCCGGATATTCCACATATACAAGGGATATTTACATACAAAGAACATTCCGAACTCAGGAACCTGAGTGAATTGATTGACTTGGGGATACAGAATCAGAACCCTGAATTGCTTGAGCAACGCAAAGCGGCGGTCAGGCCTGATGATGTTGCGACCATCATTTACACTTCCGGGACGACAGGAAATCCGAAAGGGGTCATGCTGACACACAACAATCTCATTTCAAATTTTAAAGCTGTTTCTTATATTCCTCCCTTTGGGGAAGAGGCGAAAGCAGTGAGTTATCTTCCGCTATGCCATGTCTATGAACGGAT
>CAZUYY010000088.1:0-8545 GCA_964624935.1 uncultured Prolixibacteraceae bacterium | reverse complement strand
GCACCGGTTGATGGGGTTGCGTCTCGGCCGCCGATGGTGACTGCTCCAGATAACATTCCAGAGCGCCGGCAAGTTCCTCCGCGGTCTGGTAGCGTTCCTCGGGCTGAACCTGAAGCGCCCGCCCGATGATCCGATCCAGCTCCTCATCAACGCTCTGGCTCCAATTGAGCCGCGCAAGATTGACGTCAGCGATGACGGCAGTATGGTCTCGATTATCGTCGATGACGAAAACTATCCGGCCGTCTTGGGCAAACGCGGCATGAACGCGCGCCTCAACGGCGAGCTGATCGACGCCGAGCTTCAAGTTCAAAAAGTAAGCGAATACCAGCAAATTGCCAATATTCAGCGCCAGCAGCTTGCTCTCTCTACAGACAAAGCCCTCGATGAAAGGCTCCATATTGAAGGAATGAGCTCGCTCATTTTAGAAAGCCTTATCTCTGCCGGATATGACACACCGCGGAAAGTTCTGACTGCAACTCCGGAAGAGATCGCAAAAATTCCTGGCATCAGCCATGACATGGCAATGAAGGTCTTAGATGATATTTACAAGAAAAAAGGGCTAAAAGTTGGCTAAAAACCTCAAGATTAATGTTAAAAATGCTCAGCTTGCTGAGGCGCTTAAAAAAATTAAAAAAACCGGACTTAATTATATCAAAGTTGAACAAACTGAAATTGAAAAATTAAAGGACAAAGGTTTTGATATAGCTCTTGCAATGTTTAATGTGATAACTTATATTCAGGACTTAAAATCCTTGTTATCATTTTTTATAGGCATTCATCAAAGACTTGACAAAGACGGATTATTTATATTTGATTGCTGGAATGGATCGGCAGCTCTGCTTGATCCCCCAAAAAATAAAACAATTGCAAAGAAAACCGGATCTGAGGATATTTCCTGCAAAATAGTAAGCGATACCAATTTTCTGGAACAAAAGACAACCCTGAATTACTATATAAATGTAAGAAGCATTCTTGATAATACGCAAAGAAGTGATCTCTTTACATTTGCCCAGACTTTATGGACGCCTTTACAAATATGGTATAACCTGAAAAAAAGCGGTTTTGAAATTATTAAGTGCAGCAAATTATTCAATATTGAAGAGCAAGCCACTCCCACCGACTGGAAAATAATGTTTGTATGTCAAAAAATAAAGTAAATGAATAATCACCACAGGAAAAATCAGCGTGTGCCTGAAAAGTTAAAACAGCCGGATCTAAAACTAAAGGGAAATAAAAAAACATCAAAAAAAATTAATGATCTGTTTGAAGCGGTGGATGTTTTTTTTGAAAAAAAAGGAAAGATCTTTCTAATAATCAGTGCAATCTTAATGATCCTTGTTTCCATTGGGTTGTTTGATATGAAAGTCAGCGACGGTGGCGACGATTCTGCATACATTGTAAGAGCCTATAATTTTATTCATAATTTTGATTACCCGGGTGGTTTTCAGGGTGCCTTATACCCGGTTGTTCTAAGCCTTTTCATTAAAGTATTCGGAATAAACCTGCCTCTGCTAAAATCCCTTTCCCTGGTCTTTATTTTGTGCTTTCTTTTCTTCTTTTATAAATCCTGTAAAAAGACCGTTCCTCCGGTATTGCTTTATTCCGTGATGCTCCTGATCTCAGGAAACATGTACCTGCTGTATTATGCAAGCCAGACCTATTCTGAAACATTCTTTATGATGATTCAGGCAGTTCTTTTCCTGATCATATTTAACTATTTCATTTCCGACGGGCCGGAACAGATCACTGTTCATAAAGATTACAAAAAGTTCCTGATTCTCGGGTTTGCTTTGTTTCTTGTAACCCTTACAAAAAATATAGGTTTTATAAGCATTATTGCAATTTTGTGCTACTTTCTTTTGGTGAGATATTGGAAAACTTTTCTCTATACGATTCTGAGCGCTTCATTATTTATTTTGCCTTTTGAGATCATCAAGCGGATTATATGGGGGCAATGGGTAATACAATTTCAATCTCAGGGAACCGGTTTGCTCTATAAAGATTTTTACAACCCTGCAAAAGGCAAATGTGGATTCTTTGATTTCATTTTGAGATTTATTGATAATTCCAACTTGTATCTGTCAAAACACCTCTACATGTTTTTGGGATTCAAGACAGAATATACCATTACTCCCGTCCTCACGGTTCTTACCATTGCCTTATTTATCATTGCATTCATCAGTGTCTTCAAAAAAAACAAGTATTTACTTTTTACAGGTACTTACATCGGGGTAATGTGTGCAATCTCTTTTGTAATACTCCAAAAACAATGGGATCAGGACAGATTAATCATAATCTATTATCCGTATATCCTGATATTTATTTTTGGCGGATTTTACTATTTACTTAAAAAAGAGAGTTTGAAAAAATTTCAGATTTCCCTTTTAATCTTAATCTCAATTATTTTTATAACTACATTAAAGGCAACGATTCCTGCTGCCGAGACGAATAAAGAAATATTGAAAAAGAACCTGGCGGGAGACCTGCTATATGGTTTATCTCCTGATTGGGTCAATTTTATAAAAATGAGTAAATGGGCTGCTGAAAATATTCCAGCAGATAAATTAATCGCCAGCCGGAAACCCGATATTTCTTTTGTCTATACAGGAAGAAAATTTTATCCTGTCTATAAAGTACCCAGTATTACCATTGAAGAGTTGACAAGCAAACAAAGGAAAGATAGTTTGCCTGTTTCAATCGTTGTAGATTTAAATGATATATTTCCCAAAACCGGCCTTTATGCCATGAACCGACGTTATATTAAAGCTTTTATACTGTATGGCCGGGAGGGAAATAATTTTGACCTCGAAAATGGAATTAACTATGTGATCTATTCGTTCTCTGAACAATACTGTGATGAATTTCTTAAACAACTGAAAGAAAACAATATTCCCTATCATAAAGATGCACCCGGGTTTGTATCCAGTTTTAAGAATGAATCCCTATCCTATTTGATTTATGATCCCGACATGAATTTAAATAAACTTAAAAATGATAATGTTAGATACTTTATTTTATCTAAAATAAGAAAAAATACTGATAAATCCGCAGATTATGTTAATACTATGGACAGACTTTTGTATTATATTGAATTAAAATACCCGATCTACAGAGAAATAAATAAAATTGGAACAGATGAAGATGCCCGGTTATTGGAAGCTCAATATGAAATGGTGGGTGAAGTTAACGACTTTATAAAAGGCAGCGCTTTCGCGTCTTTGCAAAAAAAGTAGGTTCTATGAATTAACCTCATTATTCAGGATTCAGACTCATAATTCTTGTTAAGTTTTGTAAAAGTGCATTGACGATGCCTGTGCTGTGGGCATGATGACAAGATCGTTGATGTTCACGTGGGAAGGCAGGGTTGTCACATACCAAACCACTTCTGCAACATCCTCCGCATTTAACGGGGTAAATCCATTGTAAACTGCATTGGCACGTGGCTGATCCCCTTTGAAACGAACGAGGGAAAATTCAGTATTAGCAGCGCCCGGAGCTACCTGGGTCACTTTAATATTATGCGGCAACAAATCTATCCGCATTCCCCTCGTGATGGCATCCACGGCGAACTTTGATCCGCAATAGACATTGCCGTTGGGATATACCTCTTTACCAGCAATGGATCCAATGTTGATAATATGACCTTTCTCCCGTTTAACCATTAATGGTGAGATATAACGGGTCATATAAAGCAAAGCCTTTACATTGGTATCGATCATTCGTTCCCAGTCGTCAATAACCCCTTCCTGTATCGGGTTCAGACCTACAGCCAGTCCGGCATTATTGACCAGTACATCAATATCTTTCCATTCGTCAGGAAGTGAAGAAACAGCCAGTTCAACCTCATCCTTCATCCGCACATCAAAACACAATGAAAGAACTTCAATTTTATATTCTTTCCTCAATTTTTCACTCAACTCCGTTAATATAGCTTCTCTCCTGCCGGTAATAATAAGATCATCCCCATCCTTTGCAAAACGGGTGGCAATGGCTTTACCGAATCCGCTTGTGGCGCCAGTAACTAAGACTGTCTTTTTCATGAACAAAATTTGAATAATTAGCGAAATCAAAAAAAGAAATAGTACCTAAAACCCAATATCCAACACCCATTAACAAGAACATTATCAATTATCAATTGTCAATTGCCTTTCAACCCATTTCCTTGCGTTTACAAACGCCTCCACCCATGGGGTTACCTCATCCTGTTTGTGGCCGGGATGATAATACGGCCATTGCCATGGAAAGACTGAATCCTCGAGGTGCGGCATAATTGCCAGGTGGCGACCGTCTTCCGATGCAATGCAAGCGACATCATACATGGAGCCGTTGGGATTTCCCGGATAGCCGTGGTAGGAATATTTTGCAGCTATGTGATAATGGTTCTCATCGTAAGGGAAATTGAATTTACCTTCCCCGTGTGCAACCCATATTCCCAGCCGGGAGCCGGCAAGCGATCCAAGCATTACAGAATGATTTTCCGGGATGTCCAATGTAATAAAAGTACATTCAAATTTATTGGAAGCGTTCCACGTCATGGTTGGTTGCTTCTCATTATCAGGATAGATAAGTCCAAGTTCCACAAGAAGCTGGCAGCCATTGCAGACGCCAAGGCTCAGGGTGTCGGTTCTCCGGAAGAAATTATCCAGGGTTTGTTTTGCTTTTTCATTGTACAGGAAGGCACCTGCCCAGCCTTTTGCCGAACCCAGCACGTCCGAATTTGAAAATCCTCCGACGAATGCAATCAAATTGACATCTTCCAGTGTTTCCCTGCCGGCTATCAGATCAGTCATGTGCACATCCTTCACATCAAACCCTGCCAGGTAAAGCGAATAGGCCATATCCCGGTCGCGGTTGACGCCTTTTTCACGAATGATAGCTGCCTTGTAACCGGAAGGAGTCCTTCTGCTCTTGTCGATCCCGTATTGGGATGCCTTGCCGGTAAAAGTGTCCCTGAATTTGAACCTTAAGGGTTGTTCCTTGTAATTGGAATATCTTTCGAGCGCCAGTACCGGTCCGCATTGCTTCCTGTCAAGAAGGTACGAGGTCTTGAACCAGGTATCTCTAAGCTGATCGATGTCAAAGGTAAATTGTGAGGTTCCGTTCTTTAGAAAGATCTTTCTCTCGGTAATGATCTTGCCAATAGAAAACCATTTTAATCCGGCAGTATTCAACAGCACGCTACATTCCTTCAGGTTTTTCACCTGGATTACGACGCCGGGATTTTCGTTGAAGAATAACTGAACAGGATCGTTTATTCCTATTGCGGAGAGATCGAGGTCCATCCCAAGAAGGGTATCGGCGAAGGTCATCTCAAGAAGCGTGGTAATAAATCCCCCTGCAGAGATATCGTGTCCCGCTAAGATCATACCTTTGTTGATCATCTCCTGGATCAATTCAAATCCCTTCACGAAATAGGCTGCATCCGGAACATCCGGGGCATTGTCGCCCAACTGGTTGATCACCTGTGCAAAACTGCTGCCGCCCAATTTTAGGGAATCTCCTGAAAAGTTTATATAGACGAGTGCACCCTCAGGTTCATTTATTAAAACAGGACTGATTACCTTTTTTACATCACTTACCTCCCCCACCGCTGAAATAATAACGGTACCGGGTGAATAGACGACGCTGCCATCGGGATATTTCTGTGTCATTGAGAGGGAATCTTTCCCTGTCGGAATATTGATCCCCAGCCGGATAGTAAAATCACTGACGGCCTGGACGGCTGCATACAACCGTGCATCTTCGCCGGGATTCTTGCAGGGCCACATCCAGTTGGCACTCAAGGAAACGCCTGACAGTCCATAAGTCAGAGGAGCCCATACCAGGTTAGTCAGGGCCTTTGCAATTGCGATGCGAGATCCGGCCTCAGCATCGATCAGGGCGACTACCGGGGCATGACCAAGAGAGGTGGCAATTCCCTTTTCACCCCTGTAATCCAAAGCAGTCACACCAAGATTGTTCAATGGAAGCTGAACAGGTCCGCAGGTCTGTTGTTTTGCTATCTTACCCGACACTGCCCGGTCAACTTTATTGGTCAGCCAGTCTTTACAAGCAACAGCTTCGAGCTGAAGCACATTATCCAGGTATTCTGTCAGTTTGGTTTTATCATAAACCAGGGAACCGTGACGCATTACGCGTGATGACCCCTCCCCCGGCCCCTCCCCCAAGAGGGAGGGGGGAAGTGAAGAGTCAGTCAGTATAGTCTTTGGAGGTTTGCCAAAGAAGTCTTCTATTTTCAAATCAATTGGGCATGCATTTTTTTTCTTATCCATGAAAACCAATTGATGATCCCCTGTTGTTTCTCCTACTTCGTAAAATGGGGATCTTTCACGTTCAGCAACTCTTTTCATCAGGGAGACATCCTCATCTGCAAGAAGCAATCCCATTCTTTCCTGGGATTCATTGCTGATGATCTCTTTATCCGATAAGGTTGGATCGCCTATGGGCAGTGCATCAATATTTATCACGCCGCCGGTGGATTCTATGAGTTCGGAAATAGAATTCAGGTGACCGCCGGCGCCATGGTCGTGGATGGAAACTATTGGATTATGACCTGCTTCTGTCATGGCACGGATGGCATTGAATACCCTTTTCTGCATCTCCGGGTTGGAGCGCTGAACGGCATTGAGTTCAATAGCATTTTTATATTCTCCGGTTGCAACGGATGATACAGCGCCGCCCCCCATACCGATGCGGTAATTATCACCGCCGAGGATGATCACTTTCTGATGAGCCTCAGGCTCTTCTTTTAAACTGTCCTCTCTCCTTGCAAATCCTATCCCTCCTGCCAGCATGATCACTTTGTCGTAACCATATATCTTTTCGTCAGATGCATGTTCAAAGGTCAGGACAGAGCCACAGATGAGAGGCTGACCGAATTTATTGCCAAAATCACTGGCCCCGTTGGAGGCTTTGATAAGTATCTCTTCCGGATCCTGGTATAACCATTCTCTCGCCCTGACTGCTGCTTCCCAGCTTCTTCCCTTATCGATCCTGGGATAAGATGTCATATAAACTGCAGTACCTGCAAGGGGAATACTGCCTTTACCGCCTGCCATCCTGTCGCGGATCTCTCCTCCCGACCCGGTGGCAGCTCCATTAAAGGGCTCAACCGTAGTTGGGAAATTATGGGTTTCCGCTTTAAGTGAGATCACTGAAGAAATATCTTTGATGAAGAAATAGTCGGGTTTGTCTTGTGTCTCTGGTGCAAATTGTTCAATTACAGGCCCTTCTATAAATGCCACATTGTCCTTATAGGCAGAAACCAGCAGACGAGGATGTACTTTTGAAGTTTTACGGATGAGATCAAATAAGCTGTCAGGCATCTCTTTCCCATCGATCACAAAGGTGCCGTTAAAGATCTTATGTCTGCAGTGTTCAGAATTCACCTGCGAGAACCCGAACACCTCGCTGTCGGTAAGCTTTCGTCCCAGTTTGGCCTGTAAATTCTCAAGGTACACGATCTCTTCATCGCTCAGGGCAAGCCCTTGTGCAAGGTTATAGGATGCAATATCATCTATGAAAAGGACAGGTTCCGGTTTACGGTCAATGAAGAAAACCTTCTGGTCCAGACCATTATAGATCTGTTCCAGCATTTTATCGTAATTCGTAATTCGTAATTCGTAATTGGAAAATTCCTCAATGCGAATGATCCCGTTAATCCCCATATTCTGGGTAATTTCCACTGCATTCGTACTCCATGGAGTGATCATCTCCTTCCGCGGACCAACAAACTTTCCGGGAACAGAAGGCTGACCAATTGGCTCAGCCTTCCCAAAAAGCCAGGAAAGTTTCTGAAAATCATCATTGTTTAGCGGATTAACTGCCTGAACAGCGAAGACGAATTGGGATCCCTGGAAGAAGATTATCATGGTGTTAGGTATTGGGTACTGGGTATTGGGTATTGGGTAATAGGTTTTTTCATTTTACAGTTTGCTCTCATGATGTAAAACGCAAAAAATTCAATTTCAACGATATTCTTCTTAGCGCTTTTTAGCGTCTTAGTGCCTTGGCGGTAAAAAAAGACGTTATAGAATAGGCTCAAGCTTGTTATCGTCTATCATTTAGTGGTTTCGATAGAGAAAAGTCAATCAGGAAGGGAGCTTTACTTTTGCCCGGTTTAGTAGTATCTTCGTGAAGTTTTTTAACAAGGACTAAAGAAAAAGAATAGTAAATGAAAAAAAACACCAAAATCCTGATCCATATAATCTATTGGTTTTACATGATTAACCAGTTTTTATACCCATGGTACATCAATAGAACCGAAAACTATTTCTGGACGGATTTTGCACTAAATCTCGCATTATGTCTGATCAATTTTTATGCTTTTTATTTTATTATTCCCTTTCTGATCAAAAACAGGAATATTTACCTGAGCATTTTTACGGGAGCGGCTTTTTTATTCATCATTGCAATAGCCCGTTATTATATTCAGGTGTTGTTCTGGAAAGAAATTATGCACCTTCCTCCAAAAGAAATGACGAATCTCAATGAATGGTTTTATGCGGGGCTAAGACTTTCAATTATTTCCGGAGCGTACGCTCTG